>NZ_SJUS01000033.1:0-32383 GCF_004337085.1 Exiguobacterium sp. SH5S13
TTACAACTGCGAACGCGGTCAGTGGAACCTAAAAAAGATGACCCCGGAACAATATCGGGGCCATCTAATCGCCGCATAGGACATACGGGCTTTTTATTAAACTGTCCATTTTACGGGGCTCAGTTCAAATCGATGCTTCGAACACGTTTCAATTCCACTATGACTTTATTTAGTTAATATCGAAGGGAATCACGTGTTCTCCTGCAACAATCTCCTCTACTACAATTAATGCGGCACGTGTAGAGTCGACAGGTACCTCATAGGTCAACGTGACCAAGGACGTTGAAGGGACTCGAAGCCAAGAGTTATGTTCCCAGCCTTCGGTGTGTCACCACGTACCGCCACAGAAACTAACTTATATCCCCGAGCGACTTAAGCAGGAATCGGGACGATTTTCTCGATGCTGACGAGTTCATCACGGCCACACCGAGTGTCGCTGCGATAGAACCGACAGCGAGCTTGAAACGACGCTCGGTCCGTCTCGTGTTCACCTGCGTCCCACGCATCGCCTGATACTGCAAAACGTGACGGCCATTTGGGCCGGCAGTAATGCGCCAATCAGGCCCGTCAGCACGGGGACGAATAGCGTTGCCTTGAGGATAACAATATCACTTCTACTTTCGTTTATGTTCTGCCACATGATCTCCTTCGTCCTAAGCATGGCGATGAGGAGCAAGACACCCATCGTGCATGATTCCCTCCTCGAGTTCGACGTAGTTTCTGAGGAGTGAAGTGAACATGCGCTTCAATTATGTCTCAAGCTCATTAAACACAAAAAAATGGAATGCTTGAGTATATTTTGCCATGTAATGTTGAAGTTCATCGTCCAAGAACTGCTTTCTTTTATTCATATACTCACCAACTTCTCGAAAATCAGGTTTACATTCACTAAAGTTTTCTGGTGTAACGTGTTGTATGATTTCTCTAAAATACGAGTGAAAAATTTTATCAAACTCAATTAGTTTTAATGACCATTCTTGTAATTCAAAGGTTCTTTTCGTAAGTAGCGAGAATGAATATTCCTCGTCTTGTGATAAATCTGTTCTAATAGCAATTAGAGAGTTTGTATATTGAACATCAAGCTCAGGTGTATGCATTATTCCTCTATGTTTTATATAGTTATATGACCTTCTTATTTCTTGAGTTAAATCATTTTGGAAAAACGAATTTATGTACTCTCTTATTGAGTCATCGGCATATCTTCTTAATAGTTCATTCAAAGATTTTATACTACATAACCCAGCATATTTTTCATATAAATCATTATCTTCCATAAATAAATAAGAGGAATCTCCCCAATAAAACCACAGTACTTGCCAAGATAGATCTATTGCATAGTTATAATAAGCTAATGAATTGGCTAGAAATCTTGATCTAACAAACGTTAAATGTGTCTCATCATGCTGAGAAATCATCTCCCCATAATTATCAACTTGATAGAATGATAAATTAGTTCTTGCATTAGCAATCGAATGATAAACATCCTCTATTTTAAATGTTGAATATATTATATGGGGATCATAGACCACATAATGATGTTCCTCAGGAAAATAGTCTCGCCAAAAATGAATATCATGCGTTTCATATAAATTATCTATCATTTTATCTCCTTATCATATTAATTTATTTTAAAGAAATTCTCAGTTATACAGTCAAATTTATTTTATACTCTGCTCAGTTCAAAAATTGTTAGACATGTCGTTTCAAATCCAACTCCTCGTCTTCTAGCTTTTAGGTGTGCTCGCAGAACTCATTTTTTGAGCAATTTAAAGTTATATTTTTATTTTCTACAGAATTAAGATTCTTGTTAGTCATGTTATTCTTCGATTCCACTTCGAATAGTCCTCCTCTTGTTTTTATGTTCTATCAAACTTTTTAAAGTATTTCCGTCATAGCACTTCAAAATAGTCATAAAAAAACACCATTCGGCCGAATGGTGTATATCGTTAGACGTATCCACATTTTTGCTTTTGACGTTACGCTTACAGCTACGTGCACACCACTAAAAAAAGCCTAGGAGCAAAGATGATTTTTAAAAATAGCTTTTGTAATCGTGACATAAATGAGCAACTGTACAATGAGTGATTTTATCTAAACGGCGCTAGACGCTCACGCATGAGCTTAAATCACCATTCCTTCTCCCTTAATCCATCTTCAGGAACTCCCCAATCCTCGAACCAATACTTGATGAGTCAATAGACGTGCATCATTTTATACTCAAATACACTCTTTGATAACTTCGAGACTACAATACTGATGTCTCCATTTGCAACAACCCATGTCCCGTATGGATATCATTAAAATTTACTTTTTACCCAGATAGATTAACAACCGGAAGTGAAGTTAGTTCCATGCCTATCGCGAACTCACCTCGGCCATCGAGACCTACATCTCGTTCTACAATCACAATCATTTCCAGAAACGAATAAACGGATTGAGCCTTGTCGAATACAGGGCTCAAAAA
Source organism: Exiguobacterium sp. SH5S13 (assembly GCF_004337085.1). Taxonomy (NCBI): domain Bacteria; kingdom Bacillati; phylum Bacillota; class Bacilli; order Caryophanales; genus Exiguobacterium; species Exiguobacterium sp. SH5S13. The sequence goes on from NZ_SJUS01000033.1 coordinate 2,465, forward strand.
GCCCAGATCGTTTTTCATTAGTTGCCCTTTCTACTTGATGGGAAGCAGTTTAATACAAAAACATCCCGATTTGATACGCATAACGAAAAGCACTGTAGATTCTGCCACGAAATAGTAGTTAAGCGAACATTTATTAGCTAACAAATAACTTAATCACGATTCATTCAAATATTTACTTAAAGCACGACGAATGATTTCATCTTCTGACACATGTGCCTTTTGCGCAGCTTGTGTTAATCCGACGTATAAAGGATCTGTCAAATCAGTAAAGCGAATTTGTACACGCATTGGCTTCACTGGTTTAGCTTCAACTTCGAGCACACGTTGCTCCTGACGTTCGATCAACATTCGTTTTACTTCACGGAGCTCTTCACGTGTCATCTCGTACACGGTCTTATCTCCTGAAGCAGTGTAATATTTTTTATTCTCGAGCAGCGCGAGCTTCGGATCTTCTGGCCACGACAACAACTCAGCAAGTTTTGTCGCACTGAAATCTTGCTCGAGAGTCTTCTCTAAGATGTTCGGACCAAACGTGTTCCAAAAGGCTACGAAGCGACTGACTTGAGGGTGTGACATTCCAATCTTGTTTAAAAAGTCTTTCCAAGTTCCTTGTTCTTTTTGGAACTCTTTTTTTGTTTCAGGATCACGGAATAGACTGTTCGCATGGGCAAGTATACGACACTTTTCGACAAAACTAGTCGCTTGAATCGCATCGATATGATTGTAATATTGAACGATTCCATCCATGTCCTCGGGAAGCCGTTTCGTGATGATACGCGACAATCCTGTCGCTGGGAGGGCCTGATAAGGGTTCGACACGGTCGTCGTCGCAGAGAACTCTTTCACGGCCTCGACTTGTTCCGTACGGCTATCCGTCGCTTGTTGATTCTGATTCACCGGAAGGTTGGCACTGAACGTCGAGATTTTAGGCGTATGTTTCTTTCGGTTACGTGTCATAAAGCAAGTACCTCCTGAGCAAGTAATAGATAGGCGTCTGTGGCTGGGCTCTTGTGATCAATGACGGGACGAGACTCTCGCTGCAACGTCTGAACCTTCACCGCATAAGGAATCGTCGTCAAAACAGGAATACCGACCTCTTTCCCGAGTTCTTCAAGTTCTTCGACTGTCGTGACATCCCCCTTCGAGCGGGCACTCACCATCGTAGGGATGAAGGCAGCGATATGAATGTCTTCCCGGAATCGTTTCATCTCTTCCAATTCTTCTGGTGCCGAATAGACGGCATCCATCGAGAACTTCTGCATCTGTACAGGCATCACGATGCGATCCTGAGCGACGAGTGCGCAACGGGCATAGGGATTAAGGGCAGAAGTCGATCCTGGACAATCGATGAGACAGATGTCAAACAGTTCATCAATTTTGGCGAGTTCTTCGCTGAGTCGATACTCGTACCCGATCTGGCTCGTCAGGTCACTCGGTGAGGCTGAGCGTCTCGTCGGAACAAGATAGACCGTTCCCGTCTCATACTCGCATGTCACGATGACCTGTTCGATCGGTGTATAGAATGGATCATTCTCTTCAAGCAGGCAATCGAGTAACACCTTGCCTTCATAATCGTTTGTCAGACCGAACCCATTTGTCGAAGAGGCCTGGTCGTCCGCGTCGATGACAAGGACACGTAATCCGTCGCGTGCATAGGCATGAGCCAAATTGATGGTGGTCGTCGACTTCCCGACGCCGCCCTTTCGATTGTACAATGCGATTTTCTTCATGATTCGTCTCCTCGCTTATCGTCTGTGACGTCGATGATATTGTCGTTCACGGTCCGCTCGATGATTTCCGTCAACAGCTCACTTACACTCCTGTTTTGTGCATGCGCATACTGTTGGAACTGATCGGACAGATCCGACGGGATTCGTGCAGAAAGAACCGCAGATGGTTTCTTCGGTTTTTGAAACGGGCTGACTTTGACCTTCGATACAGATTCACGTGTTTTACGGGCCTCACGGATTTGTTTGACCGTCAATTCGTCGACACCTCGAGACTCGCCGTCGATATAGAGTCCCTGTTCGACGACTTCCTCGACATTGTCGAGATACATCAGTTCAAACAGCTTGGAAGCCGGCAAGCTCGCAAGGGATGCTTCAAGTGGATGTAACGTCTCATATGCTTTGATATACCGGGATGCAAGAGAACTCGACATCGAAACGGCTTCGAGAAAACCGATCCATTCTTTTTTGTCATGCATCTCAGAACGGGCGATGACCAGCCGCTTCCCGATCTCGAATACAGAAATCGTTTGAACTTTTGAGAGCTCATTGATTTCATGGACGAGGTCTTCGACTTCTTTCGACACCGGAAGTTTTTGAACGAGTGTACTGATATTCGTCAAACCGCTCTGATATGGATGCTGCTCACTCGGCTTAATTTTATGAATGTTTCGGTTCCGTGCCTTCATGACGTCCCACCTGCCTGTTGAACGACTTGTTTGGCTAATAGTCTAAACGGTTCAGCGAGTCCCTTCGATTCCTTGGAGCGGTACTGGATGACACTCTTGCCACTATCGGCAGCTTTCTCAATGAATGTGGATCGTTTGATCATCGGAAGGATCTCTATTGCCTCCTCCTTCGCGATGACTTCCATTGCTTCATAGTATTCTTTATCTGCCTTTAACGAAGCATCCATGGCGACAGGAAAAATTCCCGTGATGACGAGGCCCGGATTATAGAACTTCTTCACTTTTTGTATGGTCCTTACCGTACTCGCAAGTTGATCGAACACGAGCTTCTTCGGCATGAAAGGGATGACCGTCATATTTGACGTCGAAAGCACGACTTTCGAGAGTTCATTGATCGATGGGACCGAGTCTAGGATGATCCAATCAAACTCATCCTCGAGCGGTGCAATCATATCTTTTAATAGAAAGAGCTTGTCTTGCTCAGAGATCAAATTGATCAACCTCGCATTTCGTTCATTCGAGGGGAGAAGACTCACGTGATACGTCTCATCGTCAAACAGGACTTCTCGGATATCGAGATTGCGTGTATGTACATCAAACATCGTCATATACTTGATCGTGTCAGATTCTTTTAACATCAACTTACTGAGTGAGCCTTGGGGATCCAAATCAATGATGAGAACTCGTTGTCCCAGCTCACCCAATGCGTAAGCCATATTCAAAGAACAGGTCGTCTTGCCTGATCCACCTTTCGATATGTAAAACGTGAGTATGTTCATCTTCTCTCCCCTTTCTCTTTCATATCATGTCACATTCACTCTTTCCATTCAACACAAAAACAGCAAAGACAATGATAAATTCAATATAAAAATGTATACAATAATGATTTGGATTTGTATACGATTTTTGAATCTGAATATTTTTTGTATATGTTTCGACGTCGAATTGTATACAGAGAAATTTTTGACCTAGGTATTTATACAAAGTTCCTGTTGTGAACGTCATTCATATTTGTAGATCTCTTTTATAGAATAAATACGTGGCACATCTGAACATGCTTTAAATAATAGAAGAAGAGATAAAACCATATTCTTCTGAGTTAAAAAAATATAAATAGATTAGAGAGAGTTAAATAAAGATTAATAGAATTAGAAAAAGAAGAGGGTCGCTCAAGCCAGTCGTACCAATCCTTCTGACGATTTAAGTGAAAAGAGATATTTCAAAAGCGCCATCGTTTCATTCACAAAGGTTCATTTTTTTTCAACGCTGATTTGAGAATTAAAAAACAAGAGAAGATTTAATTCAGTAAATCCTTGATTACTTAACTGTTTGGTTTGATTTTTTTCCTAAAAGTAAAAAAATGCAGATTCAGTATGCACTGATGACTTAGAACGAATGGGAAACAATACAAACAGAAGGAAACACCTGAAAGAATGGGTCATTTTCATATATACTTTCAAAAACGAACATGACAAATAGACCATCATGCGATAGCCAATTTTGCCTGGTTCTCTTTTAGTCGTTGATGGAGATAGAAGATCGGTTCTTCAAAGAACAGCTTATGGGTGCTCGAGTGGACCAAGTCCTCACGATGGTGTAGGAATGCCTGTTTTAACTCTTCGACGACCCGTTTGAATGTCTCGGCCCCGAATGTATCGCTCATCGAGAAGAGTGAATCACGGTTGACCTTGAGAGCATCAAAGTCGAAGAACTCCCCTACTCGCTTGCGCATTTCGAACCAAACGAGCTGAACTTCAGTGCGGTCTTTCTCTTTGATCTGCTTACTGTCTTGCGCAGCCGATAGCTGGACTTCAAGTAAGAGCGGTCGTGTCGCGTCTTGGACTCGTTTCTTGAGCGAGATGTTCTGTTTGACCATATTTAAGAAACGCTTACTGTCTTCAACAAGCGACACTTGAAGGAATTTGAGACCAGACATCATCTTTTGGATGGCGAGCTTATGGCCACAGTATTTAGGAAGGAATCCTTTGATCTCATCGTAGGTCAGGATGGCCTGTTCATTTGACTGGACATGAACGTCTTTTTCGACCTGGACGATTGTCCGTAGCGCGAGTCGTAACGTGTTCACATTATCAAGCGCGATTAATTCGGACAAGAGACCGTGCCAAACAGACGTATACCCGGTCTTCGAAACGACCACAGCAACGTCTACAAACAAATCACGATAGTTTTCAAGGTAATCCGTCAATTGGATTGAAATCACTCCTGGGAAGTGACGGATGACCGTCATGAGGCCATTCTGTTCGAAGGTCTTCAAGTTGTTATGTAGGGAGCGGACCGACGTACAGGCAAAATCCGCGACCATGTGGTCTTCGATGAATTCAAGCTTCCCTTGGTCGTCAGCGTAGGCGAGAATAGAGAGAATATGACGGATTCGAGACTTGGTCCATTTGAAGGCCGTGAAACAGGCCGGGATGTTATAATGATGCTGCTCATAACGATAGTGATCTGGGCGTTTCGTCCAGCGTGTCAATCCGCTCATCGCGACCAATAGTTTATTGGCGATTAAAATGTGTCGATTCGTCTCCATCATCTCTCCTACACCTCCCCTATCCTAAAATATGCTAGTTTCAGTATCCAGCTCTTTCAAGATAGTGTCAAAGTGCGTTTTCAGTACGGCATTTTGTTACCAAAATGAAAAATTCGTTGATATAAAGCCATTTTGAACCAAGAAAAATATGCGTTTTCAGTACGGTCATTTGTTACCAAAATTGATTCATCCGCTCTACAGCGCCATTGCTGTAGAGAATAGAGTAGATTTTTTTAGATGGAAAGGAGAAAAGTGTAGTTTCGGTACGGTGTTTTGTTACCAAAAACGAAAAATTGTAAGTTTGGTACGGTCGTTTGTTACCAAAAGAGAAGGAAATGTAGTTTCAGTACGGTCATCTGTTACCAAAAAAACAAAAAGAGTCTCAAAAATTTATTTTCTAAAGGGCGAGGAATCCATAAAAATGTAGTTTCGGTACGGTGTTTCGTGACCAAAATAAGAAAATGCACTTTCAGTACGGTCATCTGTTACCAAAAAACGAAAAGTGCAAGTTTGGTACGGTCATCTGTTACCAAAATCGTTGAAATCTGATATAAAGGAAAGCCATATTCACCAAGAAAGGCGATTTGATTGAATATCTATCGAATCTTAAGATGAAGATTTAGGGAAGATAGATTCAAACCAGCGCCATTTTTTAAGAAGAATGAGAGGAAAGTGTAAGTTTGGTACGTTACAAGAGAAGATATAATTCAGGATGTCCGACGATACTCGACATCATTGGACGTGTTGGTTCCAACTTCACTGTTAAATTCGAATCGTCGTGATTCATGTGAAACAATGAAGTAGATTAATTAAAAAAGAACCCAGATAGACTAGGTTCTTCTAGATAACAGTTATAACAGTAACGTGTCCGCATGACCTGGCAATTCCCAAGACTCCAACGGATAGAAGGTGAAGAAGTAATAATCGCCGGAACGGTGCCAGTCCTTCAGGATGAAATCATGTTCCTTGATCCGATCCAGGTTCAATTCAAGCTCTTTCAGGTTGTCGGCCTTTCGGACCTTGTTGAATCGAATCGAATAGGTGAACTGACGCCAGTGCCTTCGCACTGGTTGTTGCTCCCCTGTCTGGATGGAGCTCATCCGTTCTTTTTGTAGGACGAAGGCCAGATGATAGGCGAAGCTGCCTTTCAACTGTTCGATCTGTTCCCCATAGATGCTGACGATCTGTTGTTTCAACAGGTCGTCGTAAATCTCCTCACTGACCGTGACGATGACCTGGCTCTCGGCTAATGTCGTCGCATTTTTAATGGTCACCGAGGAGAACAGGCCTCGGATGAAGAAGTCCCCGTCCTCGTTGTGGCCTGCGACCCGATAATAACCGAGCTTCATGAGACGTTGCGTCGTCAAATCGTAGCTTTTCCCACTATCGTTCGCATACAGCTTCTTGACGAGCTGCGAGAGTGGGAAGATGATTTTCCGGCTAGTCTGGAACGTCATGTCCCGATACGCCAGAATCTCTGTGAAGGCCTCGAAGTCTTTCGAGTCAAGGTCCGGCACTTTCCCGTTCAATTCTTGGATGAATTCTTTGCTCACAAGGACCGAAAGGTGGTCGGGAATACCTTTCTTATATTTCGGGATCACCGTGTCATAGTTCTGAAGCTCGAGATTCAACTGCGACGCTTCATTCAGTTTCTCATCCAACAGGTCCGTCTGGTTCTTGATGCGGTCAGACATGCCGAAGAATGGGATATCGACGGCGAGCGTCGGAGAGTGGTGCGCCGTCGGTTGGTTGAGATCGACCTCTTTGGCGACCTCCCAAAGAATCATCAAAACGTCCGTCTTGAGTGAGGTCTTCTTCTGATTCACCGTCTTTTGGGACCAGTAAGGATACGTATGGATTAACAGATTCGGATTCTCAGCCCATTCTTTCAATTCTAGGATGCATTGTTGCATATAACCTTCGATGGTTTTCACGTGAAACTCTTTCAGGAAGGCTTCAGGGCCGACCAAATGATGATATGCGGTAATCATCTCGAACCGGGCACGCAATTCTTTCTTCGGGCCACGCCCCTCCTCATAGTTTCGGATGGAGGCCTGCACCCATCGTTTCTTTAGCTTGTTGAATGAATGATAACGTATCTTCTTATAAGAAGCTTCTAGATTTTCGAATTGATAGTGCTCTTGATAAAGTGTCGTGACGAATTCCTGGATATCAAAAATAGACACGCTGTGGAGAATCTCCTCCATACGATGCCTTTGAATAGCCGTGACCGCTTGAGAAATGATGAGTTGTTGCGAGCGGCCATTGGAGGTTGATTGAGTCTCCATATTGATCACCTCTTCTAAGGATAAATATAGCACAAATTAAGGCATATTTTTTTATCCAATTTAAATTATTTCAAATACCGTAGTTTTCATAAAAGTGTGCGCCGGCGCACACTTTTGGAATATAAATATTGTGGATAAGGCGATTTCTTATCCTTTCACTCTGTTTTCGACAATAAAAGAGAATAAAGATGCTTTGCAAATAACTAAGCATCATGATGTGTCAGCGCTCTTGAATTATTTTTTTTAGGATTATTTAAAACAATTTGATCGGTTTTAAATCAAAAGTGGGCTTAGCATGTGTTTGAGACATACCAATGTTTAGACTCTCTTTTTTTTAGGATGTCCAAATTTGTTAGTTCATGATACATAAAAGCATTTAGAAAAGTGTGCGCCGGCGCACACTTTTGAAGAACGAAAACCAGAAAGAACTGAGGGTTGATATGCAGACGGGGTTAAAGAGGAACATTGATTAAAAACATTAAACTGAAAGTGTGCGCCGGCGCACACTTTTTTGGATTGTTCAATTATAATAACGTTTATAGTTTTTTGAAGAATCAACTCATGTTAAAAATCAACCCGATTCGACTGAACATCACGTCTATGCTGATAAAGTTTATTTTTGTATCTTAGAACGTTGTAATACTTTAAAAAATGAGAAGCTTAAGTATTATAAGCAGCACTTATGAAATATATAAAAAACCGTCAAAAGATAAAGAAACCATAGATTTATCTTTTGACGGGAAGTTTCAAAATACCTTATTCAGTTATATGTTTGTTAGTGAAGACTTTGTCCGTTATGAGCATTAGGACTTTCGTATAAATAGTTAATTACATTCCATTTTTCTTAAAATCATTATTCAAGCGTTGTTCTATCAAATCGTAAAACGCTATATTCTCTGATTCATTTAGAGTAGGAATGATTTTGGGGACAATGATTGCCTCGTTCGTTTCATAGTATAAAAAGAAGTGACCATCGTCTTCACCAACGACCTTAATTGAATCCCATGGCACATCAGTTTTTTTGATCCCACTTTTAAAAGAAGAGCTTACGTGAACCCCGGTTTCATCGAGCTGCAACGTCACATCCCGTGGCCATCTTGTATCATTTTTATACGCAGATTTGAGTTTGCGAAGCGTGACGAAATCGTAATACTTTCCGATGAACGGTCTCAATAGAATGACGGGGATAATGGCTAAACATACTACGATGAGTTTAAATATATTCTCCGAATTCAAATAGAGAGAATAAAAATAGAGAGACATCGGCAATATGATATGGAGAACAATAAAGCCGAACAAGAAGACCATCATGGCGAGTGCGATGGTTGTAATATTGTATCTAGCTTTATGATGCTCGGTCCTCTTTAAAGAGTCTTTCTGTAAGGCCATAAAGTCTTCAAACGTCAATTGATATTTTGTATCCATCCTACAGCTCCTCTTCTTCCATATAAATAAAATTTACTTACATAATGCTAACCTAGGTCAACCGTAACAGATTATTTACGTTATTTTCCAGCGATATGACTTTAATCATATTTTGTATAAAGAGTGTACATATCTTTATTTGTTAAAGAATGTGGGCACTATCAGGTAGGTATACAGTGACAAATACTTATTATCATTTCAAATAAAGCAGTTTTTGAAGTTCAGAAAAGAGCTTAGTTTGATTTATGAAATAAGCTCTGTTTCATGGGGACAGTCTAATGAAAAGTGCCTCGATTTCTATGCGGCGATCAGCTGGCCTCTGCATTGTTACGGGATCATCTTTTTTAAGTTCCATTGTTTGCCTTCGCTGTTGTAATAGTCGATATAGGCGTTAACCATTAAACGAACCTCGGTGAGGTCCAGTGCCGATCGCTGGTCGACAAGGTCCTTCAGGTGCTTGTAATGAGACTAGATCGGTGCGTTGTCGAGACCGTTCCTACGACGTGCCATAGACTGGAACAACCCCAGCCCGCGAATCTGCGATTGATAGGCCGGATAAGTATAGTGAAACCCTTAGTCCGAATGGTCATCGCATCAGGATGTAAGTTCCTGTGATGGTTCTCTTCCAGATTCTTCATCGTCTGAAAGACGATGTCTATGTGAAGGCTCGTCGACATATGGTGCGCCACGTCCTTCACATAAGAGAGATAGACGTTCTGCTACTTTCGTGTCGGGAGATAGGCGATGTCCGTCACGAAAACCTTGCCCGGCCTGGCTCGTTTTGGTCGAACTGACGGTTCAGACGATTTTGAAGTTTTTAAATGTTCAATCCTCAAACCCCTCCGTAAAAGTTTCAAGTCCAACTTTTACGGAGGGGTTTAGTAGAAAGTGCTTTTATTTATACGGTTTGAAAGGCAAGTCAATTTTTATTCATCGTTTAAGTTTCACGCCATTTATATTATCAGTTGTAATAAGCTATGGATTTCTTGCTGTCCGCATCAACTTAAATTCGAGCTTCAAATAAATTACTTGCTAATAGTTAAAGAATCAACTTAAGAATTGTCCGTGTCTATTGTTTGCGGCGATTATGTCAGAGGATAAGTATTGATTGAGCAGGTCCCGAAGCTTTTGTTTCTCAGCCTTACTTATTCTAGCATCGCTAATAGGGACGATTACTCCCTCTTTAGATTCAAGATAGTATAAAAACAGACGAGTTTTGTCGTTACCCAATCTTTCAATAGATTTCCAACTAACCTTAGTGATTTTTTTAATTTGATTATTGATTGAGTGGATTTCTATTCCAGTTTCTTGAAAGTGCAAAATTAAATCTCGTGGAAAGCTATTGTCTTTTTTTAAAACGAACCTATAAATTAAGAGCCTCACAAAATCGGAAATTTTGCTTATAGCCGGCATCATCAATACAATAAATAAAACACCTCCAAATGCTCCCAGGATAGGAAGTATGTCATAAAATGAACTTGTCGAAGAAGTCGGTTTAAATAGAAGTGAAGCAAGGAATAACCCAATCCAATATACAATGAAAATTGTTGCGATGATTAAGGTGGTCTTTTTTTGTCGACGAGACCTTGTTTTATTTAAATAATCCTTTTGTAGTGCGATAATGTCTTCATAAGTCAATTGGTAGTTAATAATCATTAAGATTCTCCTATTTTCATGTCATTATTTTTATAATCACTTATGATTAATTTTTTCTGAAATCTAATACAATGTACTAAGTCTAAATACGTTTTGTTATTTACATTTGATGCATTAGGATTCCGTTATATTCTGAAGAAAAGTTCTCCTCACTAGATATAAAATTATATCTTATTTGAAAGTAACATAGTTCTGTTCTTTTCATAAACAACTTACCTTCATATAAAAATCCATAACATACATTTTAAGTTCGTTTCACTACCATCCCAGCGGCTCCTTAAGTCCAAGTACCTCTATAATCTGGTGAAGATAATTATTGAAAGGTATTTAAAAAACAAACCCCATGAAAGCTAGAATTTCATGGAGTGTTGATCTTTTGAGTTTATTTAAATAATATTTGGCAATCCCAAGGGGCACACACATATAATTAATTATAATTTTATATTTTTGTATGAAATTGAATAATAAAGATAATTATCTCGAAGATAGATTTAATCACTATTATTTTGGAACTCATAATTTAAATGTTGCTTAAGTAGCTTTCGGAGTATTTCTTGTTTTTCTTTACCTAATAAATTATAACTTGTAGGTATAATAACTGCTTCGGTTTCTTCATAATACAAAAAAAGATGATTTCTGTCTTGACCGATTGTTTTAACCGAGTCCCAGATTACTTTAGTGGTTGTATCCGAATTCTCGCGAGAATATGTTAAATCGATACCGACTTCATGTATATTCAAGGTTATATCATGTGGCCAACGTTTATCGTTTCTAAGCATGAATCTTAGTTTTGCAATTGTAGCAAAAGCATAAAACTTTTTAACATAACACATCATTACTAAGGCAAGTAGGATTCCTATAAATATCGGGAGAAGTTGGTACAATTTAAACGACATTAAGTACGATGATTGAGGCAAAACAAGAATAGAGAGCACAATTCCAAATAAAAATACCATTACCGTTAGCAATATAAACAGAATACTAGATTTTATTCGATGAAATTTTGTTCTTTTTAAAGAATCTTTTTGTAAAGCCATATAATCTTCATATGACATTTGATACTTTACGATCATCCATTTGTTCCTCTTTTCTACTTAGCATTTAATTACTTTTTAAGTATGTGGAAATTATTCTATTTTCAAAAATGGGTGGTTTAAAGCAAGAATAAAAAAGTTATTCTCTATGCCTACTCTTTTTATAAAAAAATATAAGAGTAGAAAGATATTCAGTTTCTAGTAAATGTTCACCTTAGGTTAACAGTAATAAATTAAATTTCCAAATAAACCACATTAAACGATAAAAAATATTAAATTATTTAAATGGTAATTTATTGTTTGAAATATCCTGAATTTGATTTAACGATTGCAAGTAACCATTCGTCGTATTAATTGAATTATGACCGACCAGTTGCATGACCCCGATCAATGGGCTGCCATTGGCCAAGAGTTTCGTGATATAGGCGCGACGGAACCAATGGGGTGGTGTCTTTTCCTCGGTCTCCACATGCTCGACCGCGTTGTGCGTCATCAGTCGAAGAGCTTCATAGGTCATCGCCTTGCCTGACTTCTTCGTGCTGAAGGCGATATAAGGAGAGGTGATCTCCTCGATCATCATGAGCGTTTGCAGTCGGTTGATGAGGTGACTCGCCTTCTCGGTGAGCGGGATCCGGCGCCACTTGTCACGCTTGCCTTTCACCTCGAGGTAGAAGGTGTGCTGGTTGCGTTTCACGTCGGTGAATTGGACTGAGAGCAGCTCGGCCGCCCGCATTCCGGTCGTCAGCAACAAATATCCGATTGTCTCGTTCCGGAGCTCCATGAGCTCCTTTTTTTGTGCTCGCTTGACGGTATAGCGGAACGACTCGGCGATCCGCTCGATTTCGGCAAAGTCGACCTCACGTCGGAGCAACTCAGGGCGCTGCTGGTTCTTCACGTGGAAGGCTAGATTATGTAGATGATATTGGTTGACGTGGAGGTAGGTCAGGAGACGTTTGAGCATATGGTTCTTCCGTTGCGCCGTGCGTGGGGCATACTGTTCGTTCACCTCGAATAGGTAGCGATGGATGTCGAGAACGGTCAGGTTTTTTAACCCGTCTGTCTTCGTCATAACAAAATTAAGGATGAACTCAAGGTCCAATTTATATGCGCGTCGCGTGTGTGGGCTCTTGTCCGCATAGATAGGGAACAGTTCTGTCGCCCAGAACAATTCGATGATTTCGATGTCAGTCAACGTTTTTAGATCGATATGGTCCTTCCTTAATGCCTCGGCCAATTTTGGATTCGCACCGGTCAGTTCTCGCAACGCTACTTCGAACGCCTGCTGCTTCTCGATTTCCATGCTTCTCCCTCTTTTCCTTCTGTTTTTTTTGGAAACAATGTCCAATTTATTGAAAAGCAACGTGTTTTCTGTGTATTACACACGTAATATATAATAAAATACGAATGTTATAAGCTTTTATATTCGAAATGATGATGTATTACTTACATGTATCTTTATTATAATTAAATCCATTAACTTGTGATAATCTTATATTATCACAAGTTAATATCGAACCAAAAAAATACTTGTTATAAAAAAATGAAAAGGGAAAGGACATTCTATAAAAAGATAGAATAAGATTATTTAAGGTGATAAATGTATTAAAAAGTAATTAACATTATAAAAAGTGGGGAATTATGATTATGAATAAGCTAACTAATATTGTTTTTTTGACAGACATTGTAAAGCTTCCGAAAGATACGCTAAAAGAAATATGTACAGATTTTGACATTGATGATAATGGTCATGCTCATGAACTTGCTACATCAGTTTGGAATCACATTCAACAACACGGAGAGCAAATCAATGCGTTGGAACGATCAAAGAAAAGATTATTAGCAGGAAAAACTTCTGTAACGTGGTATCGTCTAGAACGGGGAACTGAATTCAAAGACATTAAAAATAAAATTATTCAGAATACAAATTTTAATTTATTTCAAGAAACTCGAATTCCTTCAATTGAAAGTCTAACGACTGATCCAGTGATTGTTGCAGGAGCAGAAGGTGATGTTGAAACGCAGTATTATTTAAGATTCATGTACAAAAGTGGCGTTAGTCGAGAATATCACTTAACGGAAATGAAGACTTCACCTAGAAGTGAGATTGCTACAGTATTTATAGACGAATCGACTGGTCTTATTGAAGTTAGATCGGATGCCCGTAAATCAGATAAAGTGGCTAAGTCTCTTGCAAAATTAGTTGATAGTGAAGTGATATTAGAACAAGTTGTGGCACCTTACGGGACCAACATTGAAGAGATTGCCACTCAGTTAAATGGAGAGCTTATTGATGTGGTTTCAAAACCGGAATTTGTAGTAGAAGACCTTTCTCCTGCACAAGGTAGTGCTGTTGTAAAAATTCTTAATTCTCTAGATAGTTATTTGAAATCAAATGACATCTCAGAACTTGAAAACGATCTTATGGAAGCTAATGAAGTATTTGACGAGCAACTTCTTACTGTACCTTTCGCGGCGTTGATTTTGAACGGTTTAGAAAAGGTAGGATTTGGCGGGGAGCGCGAACTCCGTGGATTGTCTTTATACGATTCCTTAAATCCCTACCTTCAACACCAAGGAGGATTTATTAGATTTAAATATCCTGAAGAAGGCGTTGAAAAAGAATATACTATTAGATTAGGAATAAAGAGTAAGAGTATTTATTTCGCCACTTCTGCGACAGAAGATGTTATTGACTTTGTAAGAAGAAATGTTATAATTTCTTGAAGTTTAAATAATACTATTTTTGAACGAAAGGGGAAGGGAAATGTCATATCCTTGGCAAGAGAAGTATTTGGTCAACGAATATGTTGATACAATTGCACGTAGTCCAATTATTCGTTTTTATCCTACAGCTGTTGCTAAGTATGCAAAAACTTCCCCTAGTCGTACATTTAAATACTTAATTGAGATGGCCGAAGAAGGAAGATTAAATTTACTTTGGGAACTTCGTTGTCCAAACTACGAGTGTTTGCGAACTATTCAAATTAGCAAAAATGCAAGTGACTTTCCCGTTGAATTTACATGTAGAACATGCGGGGAGTTTTATGAAGTGGATGAAAGCATGTATTTTCCAGCTTTTGAAGTTAACTCAGAATATAAAAAATTTATAAGAGAATCCTCTGCAACTAGTACTAAAAAAAAAACTCTCAGTCTGTCCCTTTCATGAATCCAGGAGTAGCTTCCTCTTGGTCGTCTAGTTTATTATCTGAATTGGATAATGGACAAATAAATTTTTTGAAGAAACATTCTCCATCTGTTGTATTTATTAAAATCGATCAAATTTTACATCATTCGGGAAAGGGCGCCGTTCATATGAATAATAGAGAAATCAAAGGAAGTTTCAATAATTCATCTTTAAATGGGAATTTTAACGTTCAGTCAGATAATAATCATAACGAATTCAATGGTAATATTGATTCTGAAAAAATTGAATTAGCTTTTAGTGATTTGCTAGAGAATATTCAAAAAATCCCAGATGAAGATGAGCGTGATCAGGCTGAAACTAATTTAGAGTCTCTTAGACAAGCTGTAGATAACCATGACTCAGAAAAAACTAGCAAATTACTTCGATTATTGGGTAAAACTTTAGGGAACGTTGCCTCTTTAGCTACTATTGCCTCTGCTTTAGGTATTCCTTCTCCATTTTAATAACTTAGCTATATAACTATTTAAATTAGTTTTAATAAAGTCTCAGACTTTAGTTGTAAACAAGTGGTGCCTATTTATTGCGAAACATCTTATAAGATTTGGATCTTCATATCCAAGTCTTATAAGATGTTTTTTTATAAGGTGATATATGATTAGATTTAAGAAAATTAAATTAACATATCAATTCTCGACTTGAAACTTCCAAAAATAAATGTTGATTGAACTTTTGGTTTAGATATTAAAGTGATTCTTGAAAGCTTATTGGAATTTATTGCTATCAAAAAAAGTATTAATCGTAATATCTAATCCATTACAAAACTTTTGGATTGTACTGACTTTAGGATGTTTTGTACGCCCACTCATCAATTCTGAAATTGTCGCCTGATTCAATCCACCCTTTTGAATCACTTGATGAATCGTCATGTTGCGCTCTGCTGCGAGCTCTTTCATTCGCTCGATGATTGCCTCGTTCAATTCCACTTTCTCACCCCACGATCAAAGTACTCTCTTCATCTTTATTCTTTACGAACTCTTCTATTCCTCTACCCTACCACAATCTCTTGAAATCAAAATACTTGTCATTATTTTCTATACTCAAAGCGTTATTTTTTTACAGTTGTGCTACAAAACCAAAAATATTGAGTTACTGTTACCGATAAACCCTCATGTAGAGCGGATTCGACAAGAATCGTCAATTGTAAAATTTCTGACATATCAGAAAACTGATGATTTTTAGACTTAATCCTGCTATATTGGAACCAACAAAAGGAAACATCTGTTTGGTCGCCGCTCTGGTTTACAGAAAGGGGAAGGCTCATGTATCGATTCGGGGAGTGGTTGAAGGAGAACCGCCGGCTCTCGGGCTGGTCACAGGTCGAACTATCAGAGAAAACGCTCGGAGAAATCTCACAGCCCGCCATCAGTCAGTACGAACAGAATCGCTCGGTACCGTCGATCGCGGACATCGATCATCTGGCTCGCGCGTTCGGGCATACGCTCGCGACGGTCCCGTGGGACGCCATCGACTTCGGCTACGGAGCGAAGCGGTCCAGCACCAAGCTCGAACGACGCCGGTTCGACCTGAAGGAACTGCCGCAGGCCGACTCGGTCCGGACGTTCGACGGGAAGACGTATGAGCTACATGGCTTCATCGGCATCGAGAAAGGAAGCGGCGAGGCGGTCCAGTTGACGCAACTCTATTACCGGATCCGGACCGTCGTCTGTGACGCCCACGTGCTCGCCAAACGCAAGAACCCGGATGACGAGCTCATCCACGTCAAGAAGCGAAAAAACGTTCGACAGTAACCGACATCGACGCAGCAGCACATCCTTAAGGATGGTCTCCTCCAATCACATATCGGCGTGTCTCTCATCAGTGACCGGGTGAGCGGGATCTACGCACAGATGGTTCGGCGAGAGTCACCTAAAACTCGCCACAAGGTCACAGAATCGTTCCGGGTCATCGAAAAACCCTGTACAGCTCCTTATCACAACGAGGAGCGGAGTTTGTGGGGAAACGGCTAAAAACCCATCGCATCGAATCCGACTGTCCTTAATGATGTGCTGCTGCACATCACGAGATCAAGGGAAGGAAGTGTGTACTGTGGCATCAAAAGAGCAGAAACAGCACCGTAGCTTCGCCGAGAAACTCTTACGCATCCGTGGGAAGGACTACGAGGAGTGGCTCGACGAGCAACATCAACAGGTCATCCAAGACAACCAGGAGCTCATTTTGGAGGCGCTCGAGGCGAAGCTCAGCTTCAAGTCACCAGCGCACCAGGACTAAGGAGGGAACGACATGGGACTCAATGAGACAGGGCTCAGTTTGCTTCAGTTCTTCCAGGGACTCGCTGTCATCGCCGCCGCCATCGCTTTCGCCATCGGAGGCTTCTACTTCATCTTCGGTGGGGATCGCGGCCGCTCGAAAGCCGTCGGCTGGCTCGTCGGGGGCGCCGTTGGCCTGATCATCGTCATGGGCGCGTTCACGCTCGCCGAGATGGTCGACCAGAACATCAAATTCTAATGCACACGCACGCAGCGTTCCAATCGGAAGGCTTTTTTTGTTGCTTGAAACGAGAGGAGGAACGAGATGCTGTTTGTACGATTCACCGACGTACCGGACACACGGATCCAGAACTATGAGCGGCTCCCCTTCGCCGAGGCGGTCGTCGCGACCCATGATCTGCATCAGGCACGGAGCGAGGAAGGGACGAGCTGTTCCGGTGACTTCCGGCTCTTCGACCAGAAAGACGAACTGCTCTATCGGGGGACGTTCACGTTCGGAACCGAAGGAACCTATCCGAATCTGTACCATCAGGTCAAGGACCGGGTACAACGGATCCGGACAAAGAAGGAGGATAACGCGAAGAAACTATGGCTCCTCGACGAGATTGAGGCCGAGACATCGGATAACTATAAGCGCCAGTCTGTTAAACCAATCACAACCGTCTCGTCGACCTATCAGTCACGGCTGACCCGACTGCAGCGCCGCCTCATCTACGGGGCGGCCGCGGCTGGAATTCTCTTCACATCGTTGTTCACTGCTACCCAATGGTTCATTGACAAGGAGGCACACGCCGAACAGATGACCGGTGTCGAACAGACGTGGCTGGATGCTTACGAACAGGCGCTCCAAGGCGAGGAATCCTCACTCATCCAACTGTTGGAGCGAAAAGACCGGTCCGAGGAAGAGAACGCTCTATTGGTCGACCTTTATCTCGAAGAGGGCGCAGACCAGAAAGCGCTCGAGCTCACAGATGACCCCATCCTGATCGAGACGAAGCTGGCCGGACTCAATCTATCCGATAAAGAGAAATTGGAACGGCTCCAGGACTTCCAAGTGTCACATCCTACCGATGAGGGCGCGTTCGATATCGCAGTACTGGAGCGGAACCATGAGATTGTGGCCAAGACGAAAGACGTGGAGTGGACCGCGCCCCGCGTCTCGGCGAAAGTGAATGCCTATCTCTATCTAGGAGATATTGAGTCCTCGAATGAATGGGCGTCCAAGACGAACGACCCTAACGTACAAGAAAAGATCGACGCGTACCAAGATATTACGGCCACGATCGACGGACTGAACGAGAAACTGAAAAAAACCTCTGGTAAAGACACCTCGGCCCGTGAGAAGATTCAAGCCGCTATCGTTGCTGAAGAAGTTGAGTTGCAAACGATTCTTTATTCAGATTAAGGTAGGTGAAATAATTGAGAACTCGGTCTCTGTCACCACGATTCCCGATACGTCTGATTTTCCTCGCCTTGTTCTGCCTGTTGGTAGTGCCGGCCGGGTTTTTTTATCTCTTGAACGGTGTCTACAACATCATTCGACAAATCATGACCCCGATAGTAACAGACGGGCTTTTGGCCGGAGCGACGATTCCGACGCTCTCACCCTCCTTGTTCTTGGAGGTGAGTCTTCCCTCTTCGACCGTCTTGATCGGACTGATGGCGTTCAGTCTGTTCATCGGACTGGTCGTGTTCGGCAAGGTATGGCTGAACTTCCGGGATCTGCGGAAAGATCAGAAAGGGAGCGCCCGCTTCACGTCGTTCGATGAACTGAAGCAACAGTACCACCGCGTCCCGGACCGGAAGAAACGGTATGAAGGATCAGGTGGTGTCCCCGTCGGACGGGTCAAGAACGAGCTGTTCATCGATAATTCGCCCGTCAACAACCTCGTCATCGGGACGACCCGATCCGGTAAAGGCGAGACATTCGTCTTCTCGACGATCGACCTGTACAGCCGAGCAAGTAACCAGGCGAGCCTGATCATCAACGATCCGAAAGGCGAGCTCTTCGCCGCCTCGAAGGAGACGCTCGAGCAACGCGGCTATCAGGTCGAGGTGCTGAATCTGATGAACCCGCTCCAATCGATGTCATACAACCTGTTGCAGCTGACGATTGACGCGTTTTTAGAAGAGAACTACTCGCTCGCCCAACAGTATGCGCGCTCGGTCGCCTTCATGTTGTACCATGACCCGAAGGCACGGGATCCGTTCTGGGCCAACTCGTCGATCGACCTGTGCACGGCGCTCATCCTCGGGCTCTGTGAGGAAGCAAAGGACACACCTGAGAAAATCAACATGTACAACGTCGCCCTCATGCTCTCGGACCTCGGCTCCCGGACGGTCGTGACGCGACAAGGGCAGGAGATCTCGGCACTCGACGAGTTCTTTCAGCGCTTCCCGGAGAACCACCCGGCCCGGCTCCAGTTCGCGACGCTCCACTTCTCTGGTGGTCAGACACGGGCGAGTATCCTGGCCAATACGAACGCGAAGCTCGGTATCTTCACGTTGAACGGGACCGGGAAGCTGACGTCGATGAACTCGCTCGACATGCGACGCATCGGATTCAACCGTTGGATCAGTGGACGCGCGGAGCCACTGACACGACTCACGTTCAAATTTCCCGACGGAACGAATCATGCGCTCACGACGGACGACGATGGCAGCTTCATCGTGTACCATACGTCGCCACTCCAAATTGGAGACGCAGTTCAAATCTCGACCGACTCAAGCACTGCGACAATCCAGCTGGAAGCGCATAACGAGGAGAGCGGTCGCTTCCGCTACTCCATCGACGGGACGATACTGATCCGTGAGGTGATGCACCTGCTCCGTCCTGTGGCGGTGTTCCTCATCGTCCCGGACTATGACCCGACATTCAACGTCATCGCCTCCCTCTATATCAAGCAGGTATACACGGCGCTCGCCCGTGTCGCCTCGCAGACGAAACAAGGTAAATGCGAGCGTCAGGTCGTCTTCCTTCTCGATGAGTTCGGCAACATGCCGCCGATCGAGGGCATGGCCAATATCATCACGGTCTGTCTCGGTCGGAACATGCGCTTCAATCTCGTGATCCAAGCCTATTCCCAACTCGAGAACTTGTATGGTGAAGACTGGAAGACGATCGATGGCAACTGCGGGAACACGCACTATCTACTGACCGCGGACGAATCGACCGCCGAACTGATCTCGAAGAAGCTCGGTGAGGCGACCATCGTCACGAAATCGCGGTCCGGACAGACGTTCTCGCTCAAAAAATCGAAGACGGAGAACGTGGACGGCCGCCGGCTCATGACAGCGACCGAGGTCATGGGGCTAAAGGAAGGCGAGATGCTCATCATCCGTGTTATCAAGCGCCAGGACACGAAGAAACGACGCATCCAGTCGTATCCGATCTTCCTGAGCGGCAAGACCGCGATGAAGTATCGCTACGAATACCTGGCGGACGACTTTGACACGGACCGCTCCCTGCATGACATCGACATCCCCTGTCGTCACGCCGGTCTCGACTTCGAACAGATCCGTATCCGTTTCACGAAAAAAGAAGACGAGACGGAAGCGAACACGCCATCGAATCAGGAAGAAAAACCGTTGACGGTACGGGACGTGCTACAGGACAGCATCCTGCGCTCGATGTTCGAGGGGCATGACATCGGAGGAATTTCCCTCCCTGAGTTCGAGACGAACCTGAACTTAGGAGTTTACGACGTCACTGACAGCCAGAAGAGCTTTTTGAGCACGATGATCGCGAAGCGACTCGAGAAACTGAAGCAAGGCACACCGTAGAGAGGAGGCCGAACCCATGGCCGAGAGTGCGAGAGAGAAGCGAATCCAGAACGAACTGCGTGTCGTCGCGAGGATCATCGAGACGCAACGCGTCCGCCTCGAACGGGGCGATGTTCTCAACATTCAGACGACTGACGGCTTTCTGACCGTCTATCAGGACGACACCTCAGACACCCCAAAAACTGTTACACTAATAGATAAGTTCGACTTCCGCGTCAACCTGAAAATCGCGGATCTACTAAAGGGGAAAATCGTCTGACGGAGGGGTAAACGTTATGAGGAAACTACTTGCGGGTACTTTAGGAATCAGCTTGTTTTTACTTGGAGCTTGCTCAAATTCCAATGAGTCTTTGGTTCAACGTGATATTGAACACGTTGAGAAGGTCATGACAGCCGAAAAGGATGATTATTTGCTGATTGTAAAAGAAGAAGATGGTGAATTCGAAGAGTTCGTTGAATTCGTAAAAGAGGTAGCGAACGAAGAGAGCCAACAAGTCGCGCTCTATAATACGTTTCAGCCAGATAGCGAGACACTAGTCGATCGTGGTAACTTTGAATACACTGACGAACTAAAAGGTGCCGTTCTATACTCCATTCAAGATGGAAACGTCACAGATGAAATCAATGTTGGAATGTTAACAGCGGACAATTACGAACAACAGTTAGCGGACTTCTTTGCTAGGACTCAGTAGATTGGGGGTCTTTCAATGGCTGATTCCGATTTAATCACCAAATTACAGGAATACGAAGACGTACTCCAAATAAGTAGTATGGTAAATGACGCACTACGCTCAATGGGATGGATTCTTGTCAGAGGACTATCAGTCTTGATTGACGGCCTTGAATCAATCACGGATCAAATCCTATTAACCAATACATTCTTCAATAATGACCAAGTGGTTGAATTCGTTCTTACGATTCAACCTTTTTTGTATGTTCTTTTAGCAGGAAGCTTCTTGTTCACTGGGTACTTGTTGATTTTCCAAAAGAAATTTGAACGTGAGAGTTTTTTGATCAACCTGTTCATCACACTATTGATCTTAGGTTTACTTTCACCAACTATGAGCCGAATTCAGGAGTTCTCTGATGAAGCAATCGCAGAAATCGGAGCAGATTCGCTTTACGACGGAGAAGCATCATTATCTGAGAGTATCTTAAAGCGGAATGTACATGATTTGATTGAGCACGATTCGAAAAATTTTGATGCTGCTACAGGCGAATCATTAAATGCCATTCCAACTGAGTTGATTGATAATATCCGAATCAATGAGATTTTCGACAAGAACAACTATGACTTATCGGCAACCGGAAACAAATTGGCCGAGTCCTATATTCTATGGAACGGAAAAGAGACAAGTCTCGGTAAACTCGACCAAGGTGGCGTCGAGTGGAACAACCAGTATTACTACCGCTATCAGCCGAACTGGTTGACCATCTTCGTCACGCTCGGGATCATGGGCTTCACGCTGTTCTCGATCGCCTACAAACTGGCGCGTCTCTCGTTCGAGCTCGCCTTCAACTATGTCTTGGCAATCCTCGTCGCACCGGCCGACCTTCACAGTGGTCAAAAAACGAAGAAGGTCATCCAAAGCATTTTGAACACGTTCCTCGTGATCATCCTGATCTTTGTCTCCATCAAGTTGTACACGATCGGGACCGCCTATCTCGCGGAGACGTTGGACGGGTTCGCCTATCTGATCGCCCTCATCGCCTTCTCGGTCGCTTTGATCGACGGGCCGAACATGGTCGAGCGACTGTTCGGGATCGATGCCGGACTCAAGCGGGGCTGGGGTGTCGCGCTCGGCGCCTATGCCGCCGGGAAAGGCGTGACCTCGGCCGGTGCCCACGCGGTCTCGAAGGTCGCGCGTGCCACACAAGGCGCACCGAAGATGCCATCGCTCCATGAGGCCGCGACGGCTCGGATGGACCTAAATGCCATGACGCATAACGGTTCACCGCTTAGTGCAGCGGGCCAAGCTTCACAGAGAGCGGATGCCGAGAGCCAAACCGATCCAGATGGTGTTGCTCAGACGAATCAAACCGCAAGTCACACTCAACCTGACCAAGAAAAATCGACAAATCAAAAGGACGTTGCGCAACCAAACAACGGTCAAGAATCCGAGTTGGAGGCGCAAGGTTCTCCACACGTGAACGAAGCATCGGGCCGCACATCTCCCGAATCGATTCATGCGACGAATCCTGAATCGAATACAGAAAGTAGACCCGATCATCAAACAACGTCACCGGAGAGGCAAAGACCGGAATCACTTCACGATCATTCAAGCTCTGGTCCTTCTTCAAGCCCTGCTTCATCGACTCTCGAACCGGTCACTGGATCCATCGATACCACATCCGGATCAGACAATCGTCACGATGAATCGATAGCCAGAAACGACGCGACGTCACCGAAACCTCATGAGGCGCCACATTCAAGCGGCTCATCCCCGTCTTCGTCATCTGCGACGGATTCGAGTGATTCGGCAACAGAGAAAAATCAAGGACGCGCCCGACGGACCATCCATCAGGACACCGTGCTCGACGTCGAGAACGAGGTCATCGAACAGGTGCGCGAGAACCAGACGCACCGTCATAGCCAGCATCATGAAGAAACGCGACGGATCTATCCGACCTCGCCACCGCGACCTGATAACACTAAGAAGAAGGAGTGATGACCCATGCGCAAATACCGGATCCCGAACGAGGTCACGACCGAACTGAAGATCAACAAGATGCTCTATCTGCACGACTTTCTGTTCCTCGTCGGGCTCATCGTGCTCCGGCTCGTGACGCTCCCATTCATCCCGTCGGTGCTGCACATCCCGTTCACGGTATTTCTCGTCGTCTTCGGCCTGTTCATGGTACTGCGACCAGCGACGAACCCACAGAAACGGATGGTCCACGCCCTCTACTACGCGCTCATCAAACGGAAAGACACCTATCTCGCACTCGACGCGCACACGAAAGGACGTGATTGAGATGGCTTTTATCGAGGAGTCGCTACAAGAACCCAGACGCACAGGCACCTGGCTCGACGAACAGGACGTGGTCGAGAAACGGAAGGTCAAAGACAAGGTCGTCGTCAAACCGACGGTCGCCGAACTGATGCCGGTCGTCGACATCACCGGGACTGAGGCGTTCGAGATGCGAGACGGGACCTATCTCGACATGGTCCAGCTCACTTCGAAGGACATCTACTCCTTGAACGAGGAGGAAAAAGACCATGACGTGTTCTCGCTCGCCTATCTCCTGCAGGCGTACACGCACCCGCTCAAGATCGTGCCACTGAACACACCGCTCAGTCTCGAACGGCAGAAGATCAGCATCGAACGACAGATTCGACAAAATCAGACACCGGCCTACCTGCCCTTCTTACTCAAAAAGAAGCAGGAGCTCGAATACCTCGAGGAGCATCGCACCAATCGCGATTATCTCCTCTTTTTTTATGCCGATGACGAGCGGACGTTACGCGAACGAAAGACGCATCTCTCTAAACTGCTTCGCCGTTCGAACCCGATGCACGAGCTGACGCTCGATCAGAAGGTGCATGTGCTCTATCAATTGAACAACCCGAACACGAAACCGCAACTCGACGCCTGAAGAAAGGAGTGACGCATATGTGGCAGCGCCTGCGTGACAAGTTATCCAAACAACAGGACCCGGAGACCGTCAAGATCGAGAAAGGCTACAATCCCGACGTCATCGCCAAGATCCAACCGCAGGGCGGCATTCGGTTTGAGGCCAACTTCGTCCGGCTCGGTGACGGTTACCTGTCCTGTCTCCATGTCTATAAATATCAGTCGCTCGTCTATGACTACTGGCTCGAACCCATCCTGAACATGCCGGGCGTTTTGACGACGCTCGACATCGGGACGGCCGACAAGCGTGAGATCATCCAGACCATCAACAAGTCGATGGCCGAACAGAACACACGCTTCGAGAACGCGAAGGACAACATCGACCGCATCGACGCCCGGGAGACGTATAAGGAGCTGAACGAGCTCTACGAACAGATCACCCAAGGCGAGACGATGAAATATCTGCACCTGCGCCTCTATGTGAAGGCAAAAACGCTCGACGCGCTTGAGGTGAAAGTGCAGGAAGTGATGGAGGAGCTCGAGGCCCGGAATTTCCGTTCGACGATTTTCCTGAACGAACAGGAATGGGAGTGGCAGAGCCTGTTCACGAGCTATGATCAGCAACAAAAACTCCCGAACCGGCGCCGCGGGAAAGAGATCCCGTCCCTCTCCATTGCCGGCGGCTATCCGTTCCATTTCACGTCGCTCCAGGACGCGACCGGCACGTATTACGGGACGACCGACACGAACGGCAGCGTCATCTTCGACCTGTTCCACAAGGACAAACAGCGCAAGTTCTATAACGCGCTCATGATCGGCAAGATGGGGTCCGGTAAGTCGACACTCCTCAAGAAGACGGTGCTCGACCAGGCGATCAAGGGCAACAAGATCCGGATTCTCGACGTCACGGGCGAGTTCTCGGACCTCGTGCGTCAGCTCGGCGGGAAAGAGATCGCGCTCGACGGGTCGGCCGGTCTCATCAACCCGCTCCATGTCTATAAGACGGTGACGAACAATGACGGGAGCGCCAACGAGGCACTCTCGTTCATGCAGCATTTGTCGAAGATGGCCGTGTTCTATCACTACATCAATCCGGCGGCGACACAGGAAGAGACGAACGAGTTCGAGATCCTGCTTCGGGATTTGTACGTCCGGCACGGGCTCTGGGATGAACAGGGCGAACTGCCGATCACGACGCACCCGGCGAACCGGTACCCGACGTTCTCCGACTTCTTGCATCTCGTACGTCGCGAGCTCTATACGGACGACACACGCACCTCGATCAAGGACGCAATCAGTCCGAACCGGGTCCGACGACTCGAGAATATCGAGCTCGCCGTCACGAACCTCGTCCATAACTACGGCAACATCTTCGACGGACACTCCTCGATCGACCGGTTCGACGAGGAGCTCATCGTCTCGTTCCCGCTCCGAAACCTGACGAGCCTGCGCGACGAGGTGTTCCAGGCGCAGGTGTTCTCCTTGATGAACATGCTGTGGGACGGGATGATCGCCAACGGCTCGAGTCAACTGAAGGCCTATAACCAAGGCGTGCTCCGGACCGAGGAGGCGTGCAAGTATCTCATCGTCATCGACGAGGCGCACCACTTGATCAACACACGCGATATCGCCCAGCCGGCCATCCTGTATCTGCAACGCTGCATGCGTGAGGCACGCAAGTATTTCGGCGGTATCTTCTTCGTGTCGCACCTGATCACCGACTTCGTGCCGGCCGGATCGAAGTCTGAGAACGCGGAGAACGTCAAGTCGCTCTTCCAGCTCACGCAATACAAGATCATCGGCGAACAAGACGCGGAGAGCATCCCGATCATCCAGACGGTGTTTGATGGCCAGCTCTCGAACTCCGAGATGCGCATCATCCCCTCGCTCGAGACGGGTCGAGTCGTCCTCAGCATCTCCGGCGTGCAGAACCTCATCTTTGACGTCGATGTCGCGCCAGAAGAACTCGCTCTGTTCGGTGGAGGTGCCTGATGTGGGCGGCCGCGAAACGGACAGCCCGCTTCGCCGTCATGGCGAAATGGCAGCTCGCGACGTTCAAGTGGCGACTCATCCTGCTCGGCATCGCGGCACTCGTGTTGTTCTTGGTCATCCTTATCATCGGAATCCTCGACACGCTCACGGGTGTCCAGAATGAACAACCGACCGACGTCACGTTCGACACGGCCGGCGGTCTTCAGGTGAGTGACCAGGTACTCCAATATCGTGGTCTCGTCGAATCGGAATTGACGAAGCACGGACTGGTCGAACAGACGAATCTCGTGCTCGCGCTCATGATGCAGGAGAGTGGCGGACGCGGGAACGATCCGATGCAGGCGAGCGAGTCGAAGTGTGGGCGGATCGGTTGCATCACCTCCCCTGAGGAGAGCATCGTCTACGGCGTCGAGCATTTCGCCTCCGTCTTCGAGCGGGCGAACCGGGACGTGCAGCTCACGTTACAGAGCTACAACTTCGGCGGCGGCTTTATCGATTATGTCCAGGAGAACGGCGGACGCTATTCGAAAGAACTCGCCATCTCGTTCTCCCAGATGATGTATCAGCGCGTGAAACACACCGGCATCTATCGCTGTCATCGTCCGATTGCGGTCCAGCACGGCGCCTGTTACGGCGACATCGAGTATGTCGACGCGGTGTTGAAATATCTCGCGCCTGTCGCCGTCGCCGACGGGGTCATCACGAAAGAGCTGTTGTCGGGGTTACGTTCCCCACTTGCCATTCCGCTCAACGTGACATCGCGTTTCGGCTGGCGCGTCGTCTTCGGACAACGGGACAACCACACCGGAATCGACTTCAGTTGCACCCCGTCTGACACAATCCATGCAGTCAAGAGTGGCACCGTCATCTATAGCGGGAACCGCGGACCGTACGGCAATCTCGTCCAAGTCCGGCACGACAACTACATCACGGCGTACGCGCACCTGAGTCGTCTCGGCGTTCAGACCGGGCAAAAAATCGAGGCCGAACAGGCGCTCGGGTACTGTGGCACGACCGGACGATCGAGCGGGAACCATCTGCATTTCGAGATCAAGACGAGCGAATGGTCCGGTCATATCGACCCCGCCCCGGTCTTCGGTTTTTGAGTCATGTATGTATGGAAAGGAGGAGGAAGGATGAACTTCACCGCACGTCACCTCGCGTATCTGTTCGGGGTGCTGCTTCTTATTTCACTCGCGGCGAACATCTTTTTTTATCAACGTGCGGCACCAGCGGCAAACACCTCGAACACGAGTGAGACACAAAACAAGAGCGTCACTCCCTATGAATCGGTAACCTCCGAAGGTGTGTCGTCTGACACTGAACACGTCGTCGCTTCGCCGGAGACGGAACGAATGGAGGAGCTGACGACACAATCGACGCGCTTCGTCGAGTACGCCTTCACCGTCACGAAGGACAGTTACACGACCCAGAAACGACAGGCGAAAGATGTCATGTCGGAAGAACTCGCGGCCACGCTCTTCGCCGCGGATGGGAGCGACGTCGGCACGTTCGAGACGACCGTCCGCGACATCGAGGTGTTTCCTTCTGTCTCCGGAGAAGAGTGTCTCGTCCGGTTCGAACAGGACCTGCTGATCACCGAGACGGGTTATGAAGAGACGACGCAAGAACTGTTGGCCTTGACGTTCGAGTCCGTCGACGGACGTCTGGTCGTCGCCGCGATGGAAGACCTGACACCGGAAGGAGGGATTTAGATGCGACGACAATCGCGACGACGTCTCACACAGAACGTCTCCCGGTTCTACCTCGTACTCGGCATGTTCTTTGTCATCGGCTTCCTCTTTTTCGGCACCTCGTCGTTCTTCTTTGCCGAAGAATCGCCGGTCAATGAGACGCCGGTCAACGAGGCAATCCGACTCTCGAATGGCGAGGTCGTGACGCTCCATGCCTGGAGTTATGACATGGATAAACGGACGATGCGTATCCGGCTCTCACTCGATGAGGCACCAGGTAATACGAACGATCATGTCTTTCGTTCCGTCTACAAGGCACGTCCTGATGCCGAAAATGAGGTCTCCTTACTCTATGAACGGAACGACCAATATGTGCTCGAACTGGAGGACGTGCCGAACGATTTTGACCAGCTGGCCGTCCGGATCTACGGATTGGATGAGTCGCAATCACTCGTTAAACTTACACCCGAGGAACAAGAGAGCCGTCTCCTCACGTCACTCTATGCCGACCGTCGGACCATCGACCAGGCGAGTCACGATTCATCAGACGAGACGTATTTCACGAGATTGTTCGTCGAAGATGAGCTCGCAAAGACCGAGCAGCAACTGGAGGATGCTCGTCAATCGGTCGAGGTGCAACAGCAACAAATCAAGCGACTCGATAGTGACAAAGAAGAGCTCGAAGGCGAACTCCCCTACCTCTCGCTCGACGAACAGGTCGAACAGGAGAATGAAATCTTCGACCTGGGCCGGAAGCGCGACGAGCTCAACCTGGAACTCGAGAAGCTCGAACAATCGGTCGAAGCGCTCGAAGAAAAACACGACAAGTTGCGCGTCCGGCTCCGGGAACTGTCGATTTAAGTGGCACATTTCGTGCCAAATCGCTGGTTTTACTGGCACATTTCGTGCCATTTTCGGACTTTTGGTGATATCACGGAAACCCCAGGCTCTGCCTGGGCTATCACGGAAAGTGATAGCAGTTTCCCCTTATGCTCTTTGAACGAACTTTTCGAACGTTGGCAACATGTAGCCTCTAGAAAGGTGGTCAGGTAAATGGATCTGTTACTCCGCGACATCGACCCCGTCATCGTGAAGCAGATCGATGAATGGGCAAAAGAACATAACCGCTCCCGACAGCAATATTTGAAAGAACTGCTCGCCTCCTGGTGCGCGAACGGCATCCAATCGACGCAGGTCGAGCGGCTCGAACGACAGCTCGAGGCGAACACGCTCCACCTGAAACGAAGCGCGGACGAGCTCGCCGAAGTGACCCGGTTGTTGAACGAGGTGATGCAAGATGCGTGAGACCCCGGGTGTCGTCATCAAGTCAAAGTTCAAGGTACCGGGCACAAAAAAGAAGTCGCGTCGGTACACGACGTACCTCGACTACATCAATCGTCCCGACGCGAAAGACAGCCGAGAACAGTTCGAGACGTACCATGATTATATGGAAGACGAGATGAAATCGAGCGGTCTGTTCACACGTGAGGACGACCGGTTGAACGACCAAAAGCGTCGCGCCGTCCGCGATATCTTCAAGCACGCGCAAGAGAACGGGAGCATCCTTTGGCAGGACGTCATCTCGTTCGACAACGCCTGGCTACGAGAGACCGGTGTGCTCCACGACGACCTCGTCGACGAGAAGCGGTTGATCCAGGCGACGCGGAACGCGGTCGAGGCGATGTTCCAAAAAGAAAGAATGGTCCATGCCTATTGGACCGGCGCCGTGCACTACAACACCGACAACATCCACGTCCATGTCGCCATCGTCGAGACGAGCCACATGCGCGAACGCGGCAAACGAAAACCGAAATCGATCGAGCTGATGAAGTCGAAGGTCATCCACTCTCTCGCCGACCGGACGAAAGAACAGGAGAAACTGAACGCTTTCATCCGCGACGAATTGGTCGCCCACAAACGAAACCGGAAGATTCCAACGCTCCCGAATCGTGTCCTGCGTCCCGAGCTCGTCCGTCAATTCAAGGACATCTATGAACGGTTGCCGGAAGATAAACGACAATGGCGCTACAACATGAACGGGATGCAGCCACTCCGTGAATCGCTCGACCGTCTGA
>NZ_SJUS01000034.1:0-22808 GCF_004337085.1 Exiguobacterium sp. SH5S13
CATCACCCTCTCAAAAGAAAAAACAGGATAAGGGCAAGGAAAAAGAGCGATTGTCCCGACTTGAGTCGGTCCAATCGCCCTTTTTTCTGTTCACGCTCGGATAGAGCGGAGGTTTTTCAGTGCCCTCCGTTCTCTCGCAAGGGGTTTTTCTTATGCCCGGTAACCGTTCGGGTTGTTCGCTTGCCAGTTCCAGGCGTCGCGGCACATGGCGCGGACGTCGTGTTTCGCTTCCCAACCGAGCGCGTCTTTCGACTTCGTCGGGTCGGCGTAGCAGCTGCCGATGTCGCCTGGGCGACGCGGTGTCACTTTATAAGGGACAGTTTTTCCACTCTCCGCCTCGAAAGCCTTGACGAGGTCGAGGACGCTGTAGCCCGTGCCGGTCCCGAGGTTGAACGCCTCGGCGCCGGTGTGGTCCATGACGTAGTCGAGCGCCTTCAAGTGGCCTTCCGCCAAGTCGACGACGTGAATGTAGTCGCGGACACCAGTGCCGTCCGGTGTGTCGTAGTCGTCACCGAACACGCTCAGTTCGCTCAGGCGGCCGACGGCGACTTGCGTGATGTACGGCATCAAGTTGTTCGGTACGTCGAACGGGTCCTCACCGATCTGGCCTGACTCATGGGCGCCGATCGGGTTGAAGTAGCGGAGGAGCGCGATGCTCCATGACGGGTCGGCGACGGCCAAGTCGCGCATGATATCTTCGATCATCAGTTTGGTGCGGCCGTACGGGTTCGTCGCACTGAGCGGGAACGATTCGTCGATCGGTGTCCGTTCCGGCATGCCGTACACGGTCGCAGAAGAAGAAAAGACGATCTGTTTCACGTCGAACGCGTTCATCACGTCGAGCAGGACGGTCGTCCCGACGACGTTGTTCTCATAATAGCGGAGCGGCTCGTTCACCGATTCGCCGACGGCTTTCAGTCCGGCGAAATGGATGACGGCGTCGATTGTATGTTTCAAGAAGATCTGTTCCAATAACTCCCGGTCGAGGATGTCGCCGAGATAAAACTCGACCGTTTTACCGGTCAGCGCCTCGACGCGGTCGAGCGCCTCACGGCGGCTGTTCGACAAGTTGTCGACGACGATGACGTCGTGTCCGGTCTCAAGTAGTTGGAGGACGGTGTGGGTGCCGATGTAGCCGGCACCACCTGTAACTAAAATTGTAGTCATGGGGGTTACTCCTTCCGAAGAAAACTATTATTTTTCTGTCAAACGCACGCGGGTCTGTCCGTTCGTGCCGATAAATAAGCGGAGCGAGTACGTCTCGCTCTCATAGACGAGCGCGTCGTTCGTCTCGATGACGGGTTCACCGAGCGGGTCGAACGCCTCACGCGCGAGTTGCGTGTTCGTCCAGTCGATGGCGTGCACTTGGTCGTCTTGAATGACGAAGAAGCCGCCGTTGTAGAACGCATAGGCGTTCAAGGCGTCGGTCTCACGACCGTACGGTGCGCCGATCGTCTCGGTGAGCGCGGCCTCGTTCATCGCGAAGAAATCAGGGAGCGCTTCACCAAGCCAAGCGTTGTCTAGGTTAGTCTCGGCCCAGTCGAGCAGCGTACTGTCAGTCAGAGCGCGTGACGGCCAGTCGGTCGTGACGGCATCGAGCGCGACCCAAGCCGTCGTGCCGTCGAGGTCGACTTCGACATGATCGTCTTGTTCGTTCACAATCTCGTAGCGATCGCCGATATCTCCTATATAGGTGACTGTCGTGCCGTTCGGTTCGCTGACGAGGTTGACGTTTTTCGTCGCCAGCCAGACGTAGTTCGTCTCCGGTTGTTCGACGACCGGTTCCGGTTCAGGCGCCGGGGCTTCGACTTCCGTTGTCTCGCTCGGCTCAAACAACGCCGCTACATATGGATACCCGATATAACCGCCGCCTAATAAGACTGCGACGAGCAACAGGCCACCGAGCCATTTGCCTTTCTTCTTACGAGGGCGGGCCGGTTCAATTCGCTTGGCCCGTTCGGCGCGTGACGGGACCGAAGTCTCCGGTACGTAACGCGGCTTCTGAGTCTGTGCTGCTGATTGTGGCGTTTTTTCAGGAGTTGTCTCGTTGACGACTGTCTTGTCAACCGTGATTGGTTGCGGCACCGTCGCTTCTTTGTTCAGTACCCGATCATGCTTCTCGAGTAAAGACACATAATATGGAAGGAACGTGGCATCTTTCTTC
Source organism: Exiguobacterium sp. SH5S13 (assembly GCF_004337085.1). NCBI lineage: Bacteria > Bacillati > Bacillota > Bacilli > Caryophanales > Exiguobacterium > Exiguobacterium sp. SH5S13. The sequence continues at coordinate 2,165 of NZ_SJUS01000034.1, forward strand.
CCGTCTTTGATCCAAGCCGTGAAGTCGGCCGCTGATTTTTCATCGGTCGGGAGTGAGGCTTTCGTCGCACCGGTCAGTTCTTCAAAAGAAACGGTCAACGATTTGCCGTCCCCTAGATTTTGTTTGATTAAAGTTTGTAATTTTGTACGTGTCGACGCATCGACATCGGCATATAGCTGGAGTAGGCGCTCACTAACGTGCACTATTGTCTCCCCCTTTTGTAAAGTTATTCCTTTCAAAGTTTAGCAGATTTGCATGCCAAAAAACCCAATTTTTAAAAAATGGGTCATCACGGGAGATAATTTTTGCTATAATGTTTTGGTATTGTCAGTAAAAATATTATTTGCGGAAATTTTCCAGTCGTGATTTTACAGAATAGAGGAGAGAGAACACGAATATGAATGAAGAAACGATTTCCCTTGGAGAACTGTTCTCCATCTTGAAGCGGAGCAAATGGCTCATCGCAAGTTTAGCACTTATCGCGGCACTCATCGCCTTCCTCGTCAGCTCGTACGTCATCCAACCGACGTATGAGGCGTCGACACAAGTGCTCGTCGCACCGAAAGAGACTCAAAACAACATGATCGACACCGGCCAAGTCCAGTCGTCGGTCGCGCTCGTCAACACGTACCGCGTCATCATCCAGAGCCCGGCTATCTTAGAGCCGGTCCAAGAGAACGTCGTCGGTGCGCCGGAGGACATTAGTAACTTGATTACCGTCAACAGCGAACAAAACTCGCAAGTCATCAACATCGCGGTCCAACATACGAACCCGGTGCTCGCAACGGATATCGCTAACGAGATCAGCACCGTGTTCTCGAAAGAAGTGAAAGAACTAATGAGCGGCGTCGACAACGTCAAAGTGTTGTCGGATGCGTCCGTTCCGATGTTGCCGGTCAGCCCGAACATCTTGCTCAACACGGCGATCGCGACCGTGCTCGGCTTGATGATCGGAGTCGCCATTGCTTTCCTCAAAGTCGTGCTCGACCGTCGCATCAAGACGGAGCAAGACGTCGAGACGATTTTAGAACTCCCGGTATTAGGGTCGATCCCGGTCATTGACCGTGTCGAGATGCAGCAACAACGCCAAGCGAAAGTGAAAGGTGAAGAAGTCCATGTTTAATTTCGGGAAAAAGAAACACAAACATATCAAATACGACAAGACAGGCCGCGACTTGATCACGGTCCATAAGCCGAAGTCGCCGATCTCCGAGCAATACCGGACGATCCGGACGAACCTCGAGTTCACGGCCGTCGATGACGACTTACAGACGATGGTCATCACATCTGCCTCGTCTGGTGAAGGCAAGTCGACGACGTCGTCGAACCTCGCCGTCGTCTACGCCCAGCAAGGCAAGCGCGTCTTACTCGTCGACTGCGACATGCGCCGCCCGACTGCCCACTTCACGTTCCGTCTATCGAACGGGATCGGGCTGTCGACCGTCCTCGCTAAAAAGACGACGATCGAGAAAGCGACGCATTCGACACAAGTCGAGAACTTGGACTTGATGGCAGCGGGACCGATTCCGCCGAACCCGTCGGAGCTGTTGTCGTCGAAGACGATGGACCGCGTGCTCGAAGAGTTGAAAACGAATTACGACATCATCATTTTAGACGCCCCGCCGATGATGCAAGTCGCCGACACACGCGTCCTCGCCCGGAAAGTGGACGGCGTCGTCCTCGTCGTCGGTTGCGACAAGTCGGACCGCCAGATGGTCGTCAAAGCGAAAGAACAGTTGACGCTCGCCGAGGCCCATATCCTCGGTGTCGTCTTGAATAAGCGTGAGCCGCAAGGCAGCGATGATTATTATTACTACTACGCGTACGAGTAAAAAGGAGACAACGCCATGATCGATATCCATTGTCACTTGCTCCCGGCCGTTGATGACGGACCGGAGACGGTCGAACAAGCGGTAGAAATGGCGAAGCGCGCGGCAAGCGAAGGGGTGACCGCAATCGTGGTCACCCCCCACGCGTTTCACCCCCAGTTCGAGACGGACGAGTTGAACGTCCAAAACGCCGTCGCCAAGCTTCAAGACGTTTTGCGCCAGGAAGGCATCGCGCTCGACTTATACGCCGGGCAAGAGATTCGCGTGTTCGGCGAGTTAGTCGAGGCGCTCGAGCAAGGCAAGGCGCTCTCGCTCGCCGGCTCGCGTTACGTTCTCGTCGAGTTCCCGAGCGACTCCGTCCCGGCCTACGCCGAGCAACTGTTCTTTGGACTACAGACAGAAGGCTACACGCCGGTCATCGCCCACCCCGAGCGCAACAAAGAGTTTGCGACGAACCCGAAACGCCTGATGGACTTCGTGTCGTCGGGGGCGTTGTCGCAAATCACGACAGGCAGCCTGACGGGTGAATTCGGGCAGAACGTGCAAGATCTCGCTTTTACGTTTCTACGTAACGGACTGAGCCACTTGATCGCCTCAGACGCCCATAGCACCGGCCGCCGTACGTTCTATTGGGATGACGCCAAAGACGCTGTCACAAAAGAACTTGGGGCCGACAAATGGGACACGTACGTCGGTAACGCCGAGGCGGTCATGAAAGATGAGTTCGTCTTCATCGATCCCCCAATTCTTCCAATTAAAAATTGGAGAGGGAAATGGAAGAAATGATTTCCCTTTATTAACAATAAACGGTTGACAGCTACTATATCTTTATGATTTTTGTCGACATCTGTCGAACGATTTTACGTTTCAATTTCCTTACTTTGTTTTTCATATGAATAAAACATGATACCCTTAATTTATATTTTTTTAAAAGGATGGTAGATACATCCTTTTTTCTATGGATTCTACAGATTAGAAAGAACCATCCAGGAGGAGTGGGATAGATGACAATTAAACGAGTGAAAAAAGCGGTCATTCCGGCAGCCGGTCTCGGAACACGGTTCTTACCGGCTACAAAAGCGATGCCAAAAGAGATGTTGCCGATCGTCGACAAACCGACAATCCAATATATCATTGAAGAAGCGGTTGAATCAGGCATTGAAGACATTTTGATTGTGACCGGTAAAGGCAAACGTGCCATTGAGGATCACTTCGACTCGGTGCCGGAACTTGAGCAGCAATTGATTGAGAAAGGGAAGTCGGAGTTTTTAAAGCTCGTCGAAGAGACGACGAACATCAACATCCACTTCATCCGTCAATCAAAGCCGAGGGGACTCGGTCACGCCGTGCTTCAAGCGAAAGCGTTCATCGGTGATGAACCGTTCGTCGTCATGCTGGGGGATGATATCGTGCAAGCAGACGTGCCTTGCACACGTCAATTGATTGAACAGTACAACAAGACAGAAAGTTCGATTATCGGTGTTCAACCGGTATCACGCGACGTGACGCATCGTTATGGCATCGTTGACATTCAGTCATCGCTTGAAGGTGGGTTACATAAAGTCGAGTCGTTCGTCGAAAAACCGGCTCCAGGGACCGAACCGTCGAACTTGGCAATTCTCGGTCGTTACTTGTTCACGCCGCAAATCTTTAAGTTTTTAGAGACACAAGAGCCGGGTGCGGGTGGTGAAATCCAGTTGACGGATGCGATCACACGGTTAAACGAAGTCCAGCGCGTATTTGCTTTTGAATTCACAGGTAAGCGCTACGACGTCGGTGAAAAACTCGGCTTTATCCAGACGACGCTAGAGTTCGCCTTGGCACGTGAAGACTTACGGGACGATGTCTTGAAGATGATGACGCAGTTAGTAGAAGAACAGTCTTCTATGAACGCGGTCAATTAAAAGGGAGGGAAAACGATTGTCTATTCCTGAACTAGGTCGAAAGTCGTTACGGACGAGTATATTGGTCATCCTCGATATGGCAGCAATCCTATCGTCGATGGTCGTCACTTATTTTTTCTTGTATCCAGTCGAATTTATTCAAAATATTGATCAAAATCATTTTATTGAGTCAGCCATTTTATATAGTGCGTTATTTATCGTCATGGCCGGAGTCAGCCGTCTATACCGTGTCGCTTGGCGCTTTGCGAGTATGTCGGAGGCGATCCGTCTCGCGATGACGCTTTTCTTGAGTACGATTACCCTTTATATTATTCAGTTCGTCGTTTACGGCGAAGCGATGGAACGGATGTTGTTCCTCAGTTTTTGCTTATCGCTTCTACTGTTAGGTGGCATCCGTTTAGGGTCACGTATTTACGTGACGTGGAAGCACGATCAGCTTTCAATCTTGCGTGGTCGAAACGTGAAGCGACGCAAAGATGAGAAACGGACGCTCATCATTGGAGCGGGTCAAGCCGGACGCATGCTCGTCCGGCAAATTAACCAGTCGGATAACCACCGAATGAATCCGGTCGGTTTTTTGGATGACAATCGACACTTGCAGACGCTTACCGTCAATGGGGTCAAAGTCGTCGGGACAGTCGATGAGTTAGAAGATATCGTCGAGAAGGAAGCGGTCGATAAAATCGTCTTTGCCATTCCGTCGATGAAATACCAAGAGCGGTTAGCCATCATCAAACGGGCGAAAACGGTTTGTACGAACGTGCATACGTTGCCGATGATCGAAGAAGTGGCAGCCGGTAAAGTTGCCGTCAATCAGATGCGTCAAGTATCGATTGAAGATCTTCTCGGCCGCGAACCGGTCGAACTCGATATCTCGGGTATTCAATCTGAGGTCGAAGGGAAAACTGTTTTGGTGACAGGTGCGGGTGGGTCTATTGGATCCGAAATCTGTCGTCAAATCTTAAAGTTTAAACCAGAGCGCTTGTTACTGCTCGGTCACGGTGAAAACAGTATCTATTTAATTGAGCGTGAGTTGCGAGAGTTAAACTTAGAGGTGGAACTCATTCCAGTCATCGCCGACGTCCAAGACGTCGAACGGTTACGTGATGTCTTTATGACACATTCACCACACCTCGTCTTTCATGCGGCCGCCCATAAGCACGTGCCGTTAATGGAAGCAAATCCGCACGAAGCGGTGAAAAATAATATTTACGGCACGAAAAATGTCGCCGAGACGGCGGATGAATATGGGGCGGCTCGCTTCGTCATGATCTCAACCGATAAAGCAGTCAACCCGACGAATGTCATGGGCTCTACAAAGCGAGTCGCCGAGATGATCATTCAAAACTTGGCGAAAACGAGTCGGACAAAATACGCCGTCGTTCGTTTTGGCAATGTGTTAGGCAGCCGCGGATCGGTCATCCCATTGTTCAAGACACAGATTGAAAAGGGGGGGCCGGTTACGGTGACACACCCTGATATGACCCGTTACTTCATGACGATTCCGGAAGCGAGTCGCCTCGTCATTCAAGCGGGTACACTGGCAGACGGTGGTGAAGTGTTCGTCCTCGATATGGGTGAGCCGGTGAAGATTGTCGACCTCGCCCGTAATATGATCAAACTGAGTGGGTTCACTGAAGAGCAGATTCCGATTTCCTTTAGCGGGATTCGTCCTGGTGAGAAGATGTTCGAGGAATTGCTGAAAGAAGGCGAAGTCCATCCAGAAGCGGTTTACCCGAAAATATTTACTGGCATCGTGACCGAGGAGACAAACTTGGAAGAGAAGCTTACACGAATGAATGAATTGAAAACGAGCGAAGGACTCGGTTTGTATCTCGTTAACTGGGCAAACGATTGTTTAGATTTAAATAATATGAACGTAAATAAAGACGTACGCGAGACTGTCTAATAAATGGAGTGTGAATGATGAAGTATAGCGAACAAAAACGAAAAATTGACTTTATCCTTTCTTTAATCGGATTGATTGTCCTGTCGCCGTTGTTTCTCGGGATTATGATTGCAATCAAGCTTGAATCTAAAGGTCCGATATTCTTCAAACAAAAACGTGTTGGACTTCATCAAACGCATTTTAACATTTTAAAGTTTCGTACGATGCGGATTGACGCGCCAAAAGATACACCGACTCACTTGCTGAGCGATCCTGAACAATACATCACGAAAGCCGGAAAATTCCTTCGGAAAACGAGTCTCGATGAATTGCCACAACTCATCAATATTTTAAAAGGTGAGATGGCTGTGATTGGTCCACGTCCAGCACTTTGGAACCAGTATGACTTGATTGAAGAACGTGAGAAATATGGAGCAAATGATGTTTTACCAGGATTAACAGGATGGGCACAAATAAACGGGCGTGATGAGTTGAATATTAAAACTAAAGCTGAATTAGATGGTTATTACATTCAGAAATTATCATTTAAGATGGATTTCTATTGCATTTTAGCCACTGTTTTAAGCGTTATAAAGAGTGATGGCGTAGTTGAAGGCACTACTGAAATCAAAAAAGTAATAAAGAAATAGTAAAATATCAGGAGAATTCAAAAAATGACAACTATTACTATGGATATTAATAAGGAAAAGAAATTGGCGCATACTTTTCCTAAGGTTTCAATTATTGTTGCAACGTATAGACGAAAGGAATCATTAGAAAAAGCTTTACAGTCGCTAATCAATCAAACGTATGGGAACTTTGAAATTATCTTGATAGATGATAATGCTGATAATAAATGGAATACTGAAGTTGAGAAAATTGTTAAGAATTTTAAAAATAAAAAAGAGATTATTTATATAAAGAACGAAAATAATAAAGGGTCAGCAGAAACACGAAATATCGGTATTAGATCATCTACGGGAGAATATGTAACTTTTTTAGACGATGATGATGTTTACTTCCCGGAAAAAGTATATAGACAAGTTGAGCATATGCTTAATGAAGGCTCAGACTTCTCCTTAACAGATTTATGGCTTTATGACGAAGAAGACAGGCTGATTGAAAAGCGAAATAGAAGATATGTTACAGACTTTTCATCAGAAAGCTTGATTCGATACCACCTTTTGCATCATATGACAGGGACAGATGTTATGATGTTCAAAAAAAAGTATTTGTTAGACATTGGCCTGTTTTCTCCTGTCGATGTTGGAGATGAATTTCATTTAATTTCTAAGGCAATAATTAAAAATGGTGTGTTTTCTTATTTACCCACTTGCGATGTTAAAGCTTATATACATACTAAAACAGATGGGTTATCAAGTGGTGAAGGAAAAATTAATGGAGAAAAAAAATTGTATGATTATAAGAAAACACATTTCGATAAATTAACCACTAAAGAACAAAAGTATGTAAAAATGCGTCATTACGCTGTTTTAGCTTATGCGGAGTTTAGGAGGAAAAGATATTTAGCTATGACAAATTATGCACTTTGCTCATTTTTTAGCTTGCCTTATCAGTTTGTCATTCTATTTTTGTCTAGAAAATAATAATAGGTTTGCGCAGGAAATCTACAACCACTTGAAATCAATTTTAGCTTTAAAGGAGAAATAGTATGAAAAAAGTTGGAATTGCAACTGTGCATACAGGATACAATTATGGATCTTCATTACAGGCTTATGCGAGTAAAATTATATTAAAAGAACTAGGTTATGATGGGGTTAATATCTCTTTAAAAGGTAGTATTGTAAAAGGGAGAGATGTAAGAATAAAAAAGTTGGCGGTTATTATTTTTAGACTTTTAAAACAACCATTTAATATAAGAAAAAGAATGAGAGTTTATAGTGATAACATGAGTAAACCTTATTCAGAAGAGTCTAAAGCACTTTTTGACAAATTTAGACTTGAAAAAATTCAACCATGTGAGTATACGTGGAGTCAAATTAAGAGGGAAGCAAATAGTAACGATTTTAAAGCGTTTTTATGCGGAAGTGATCAAATTTGGAACGCTGAAGCACTTTATGTTGATCCCCAATATTATTTGAGATTTGCACCGAAAGAAAAAAGAATAGCTTTTGCTCCAAGTTTCGGAAGAAATGAAATAGCTGACTATAACAAAAAAATCATTGCTAAATATATTATAGATATTCCTTATATTTCGGTACGTGAAGAGTCTGGCGTGAATATAATTAAAAAACTAACTAATCAAGACGCTGTTCACTTGATTGATCCTACATTAGTGCTTGATGGAAACCAGTGGGATAAATATTTGGAATTTCAAAAAAGTAAAGAATTAAGTAATAAAAATTATATCTTGGCATATTTTTTAAATGAACCTTCTTCATACGCAATGAAGTGTATGAAAAAACTAGCGCAAGATAAAAAGATGGAAATCATAGCTTTACCTTTTCGTAAAGAGGGGGCGGATTGGATGGATACTGCGCCTAATGCAGGTCCTGTAGAATTTGTACAATATATTAAAAATGCATCTTATGTTTGTACAGATTCTTTTCATGGTACTGCATTTGCAGTCAATTACAAAGTTCCATTTTACACCTTCGAAAGACAATATGGGTCAGCCGGAAAACAATCATCAAGACTAATCTCATTTTTAAACTTAGTTTCTTTAGATAAACACTTTAATCCAACTATTGATTTTCTAAATAAACCAGTTGATTTTAGTAATAGCAGTATTGTTCTTGAAAGTGAAAGGGAAAAATCTTTAGACTATCTTAGAAAGACTTTGAAGTGAATAGGAGGGGAATTGATGAGTGATTTTAATAAAGAAACTAAAAATATTTTAATCTCAATTATTATTCCTGCTTATAATGTAGAAAAGTATATTGAGAAATGTATTTTATCCATCCTAAGACAAACCTATATAAATATCGAAGTGATTGTAGTGAATGATGGATCTACAGATAATACGGGTGAATTGATAGATAGGATGTCTAAATTAGATAGTAGGTTAAAGATTTCACATAAAAAAAATGCTGGGGTTAGTGCTGCAAGAAATAGTGGGATAGAAATATCCACTGGCGATTATTTAGTTTTTGTAGATGCGGATGATTACATTGCTTCGGATTATATTGACTATATGAAAAGTCTAATTGAAGTAACAGGATCAGATTTTTGTTTCTCAAAATCTTGTTATACAAAAAACAGAGAAAAACAAACAGAAAGAGAAATTGTAGAAAAAATGAATCCCGAAGAAGCTACAGCTCTACTTTTATCACCTGAGGTAATTGTAGGTTGCTGGAATAAAATCTATAAACGTACTTTGATTGTTGATAATGATATATGGTTTTCTACTAACTTATTTTATGGAGAAGGTTTAAATTTTATAACTACAGTATCACAAATAGCTAATTCTATTGGAGTAGGTAATAGAAAAGTTTATTATTATAGACGTAATAATGAATCATCTGCAACAACAAAATTCGATATCGATAAATTATATAATGGTGAAAAAGCATTGAAATATATTGGAGAACGATTAGTACTTAATACACCAAAAGTTAATACTATGCTTAATCTTCATTTAAGCGTTTATAGTCTAGGAGCATTAGTGAAAGTTAAATCTAACGGACTAGAACGAGAGTACTCAAAAGATTATAAGCGGTGGAAATCATATATTAGATATAATTTTTTGAAATTTTTGTTTAACAAAGAAGTTTCATTATATAGGAAGTTACTTTTATTCGGTGGGTGTGTGAGCCCGACCATCATGATGAAGCTAGATGTAATTAGAAGAAGAAAAATTCAAAATAAAAGCGTTAACTGATATAGTTTTTTTAGATAGCAATTAGAGGATAGAAATAATGCGGTTATCATTTTGATAAATTCATACAAATGGTTTTTCAACCCTAAAAATTGATCAAGTGTAAGGAGAGAAAAATGAACGTACAGATTTTGGTATCAACAATGCATCAAAAAGATTATTCGTTGTTAGATAAGTTAAATATACAGTCTGATGCAGTCATCATTAACCAAACTGATCATCATCACTATAGTGTCATCGACTATAATGGACACTGTGTAGAATGGATATGTGTAAAAGAAAGAGGCCTGTCACGTAGCCGGAATTTGGCACTTTCTAAGGCTAAAGGGGATTTTTGTGTTCTCGTAGACGATGATGAGCAATTAAGACCCGGTTATCCTGATATGATTAAAAGGGCTTTTGATTTTTTTCCTAATGCAGACCTTATTGCATTTAATCTCGCATCAATAGGAACCAAAAGTAATAGATACTACAATAAAAAGAATAAAAAATTAAATAAATTTAATTCAATGAGGTACGGATCTGCTAGAATTGCTTTCCGGAGAACTAAAATCTTAGAAAATAATATTAATTTTCAAGTTTTGTTTGGTGCAGGTTCTCATTTTAGTAGTGGTGAAGATTCGATTTTCTTATCGACTTGTTTCAGTAAAGGATTAAACCTTTACTCGTGGACAGAAATAATAGCAGATATTGAAGATGAAGACGGTACATCTTCATGGTTTCATGGATATAATAATAAATATTTTGTTGATAAAGGTGCTGTATATGCTGCAATGACAAAGTATTTTGCAATTGGATATTGCTTATATTTTGCGATTAGGCATAATAAACGATACTCTGATGATGTTTCAATTAAACAATCTTTGCAATGGATGTTCGAGGGTATAAAAGCGTATAGAAATTTATAATGATCATAATATATTTTTGAAATGAAATTTTCAAATCCGAAGATAATTAGAGGGACTTATATAATGAAAATTTTTTTTATGGGGGATTTTAACTCAGATACGGGACCATCGATTGCTAATAGAATGTTAGTCAAGGGTCTAGAGGATTTCGATATTTGTTATTCTAAAGCTAGAACTAAACCTATGAGAATAGTAGAAATGATTTTTAAAACGTTAAGATCTGATTGTATTTGTTTTAGTAGTTATTCAAAAATGAATTTTTTAGGGATAAAAATAGCTAATATCCTCAATAAAAAAACATTTTATATAATGCATGGGTACCGAACTTATGAATATAAAATCAACAAAGAATTTTATAATGAGAATGAACTTGCAAGAATCAACAATGATGAGAAGAAATTATTTGGAAGTGTTGATAAAGTTTTTTGTGTATCTAAAAAATTTATGAATTACATGAAAAAAGCAGAACCGGAATATAAAGAAAAATTTGATTACAATTATAATAGTATATATTTTGATGAAGTAGTCTATAGTGAAACTGATTTAATGAATGGGAAAAAAAATAATCAAATTGTTTCAATTGGTGGTGGAATGAAACAAAAGAATGTCTTGAAAATTTGTCACGCTATTGAACAATTGAACAATAATGAAAAGATGGGCTTAAAATTAATTGTTATTGGATCACCATATACAGATAAGGACAAAATATGTAGCTATGACTTTGTAACATATCATGATAAATTACCGCATAAAAAAGTTCTTGAAATCTTATCAGAAAGTGGTTTGTATATTCAAAATAGTACTTTTGAAACTTTCGGTTTAGCCGTTATTGAAGCTTTAAATTCAAAATGTAATTTACTACTTTCAAATAACATTGGTATAGTTGACTTGATGTTAACAATTAAAGATAGCGATATTATATATGATGTATATGATGAAAATGAAATAGCTAGAAAAATAAGATATGTACTAGAGAATAACAATGTGAATGATTTGAAATCAGGTTTTTCTACAGATGAAATTTTATACAAAACATCATCTAAAAATTTGTATGATAAAATTTACACGATTACGGAGGAAAGGTAGTGAATTATCAAAAAAAGAATTTTATAGGCAGTGGATTAATAATGACGCTTATTATTATTAATTCTATTGTGTTATTTGATTTTAGATTGTATTCTGCATACGACAAAATTGCATTTTATGGGAATTTTTTAATCTTAATTAGTATTGTAGTTGTAAATAAGATATACGTAAAGGATTTAGGGAGATATATTTTTATTGCACTATTTTTAGCATATGGCTTTTTTACAGTAATCACCACTGATGGAGGCATAGGAAGTGTAATTACTCCTCCATTTAGTTTTTTATTATTATATTTATTATATGATAGTAACTTTAATAAAAAGAAAATAAAAATTTTGCTTTTTATATTTTTATCGCTAAATATATTCTGGGTTTTTAATTCTGTTGGCTATTATTCGAAAGCTTTATATAGTAAAAATGAATTTCTAAATAGTAATACTGTTGGAATGCTTGTAATGTATACGGCTATATATATAAGTATATTTGTAGATAAATTGAATATTAAATTCTCGAAAATAATTTCTCTTTTTATATTTATTTTTAGCGCGTGGGCTATTCTTAATGTTGATTCAAGAGGAGCTTTAATGGCACTTATGACATTTATCTTTTTTAGTAGTCTGTTTCCATGGAAATTGTGGAGAAGCAAGCATCTAACTCTTGCTATATTTAGCATTGTTATATTTATAGGTGCAATCTTTCCTTTGATTTATACTCGTATGTACGTCAGTGGTTTTGACTACTCTATACCTTTTACTACTAAATCGCTTTACACTGGGCGCGAAGTTATTTGGTTAAACTACTTTTATATGGCTGATAAACCAAGTGAATGGCTTTTTGGCATTGGATCAAATGCCAAACTCTGGGCTGAAGATACCCTTAACGTACACAATAATTACCTTGCAGTTATAACTAATTTCGGGATAGTCGGGTTTGTTTTGTATTATGGATTTATATTAAAGCAGATTAATAATATTTATAAAAAAGGGAGGTTAAATAAATACCAGTGTAACTTAATAATTGGCTTCTTATGTGTTTTAGTTTATGGGTTTGTTGAAATCTCCACTTTTTGGTACGTTATGTTTTTCTTTAATTTTCTTTTTATTGGACTGGCTGTTAATGAATCAAAAATCCAAAAAAATTCAATTGAATTAAGTGACATTACAGCTATTGAAGCTAGTAAATAATCATTAAAATTAACAAACAGCAATCTATAATAATTCATCTAAAAAGATGGGAAAAAGGGCGGATGAAATGCTTACGATCTTAACTCCAACTTATAATCGAGTTCATACATTACCTAGACTGTATGAATCCTTAAAGAAACAAAAAATAAAGGAGTTCGAATGGGTTATTATTGATGATGGTTCTGTAGATAATACTCAAGAGCAAGTTGAATCTTGGATATTAGATGGTGAAATACAAATTTCCTATTATAAGCAACGAAACGGAGGAAAGCATAGGGCCTTAAATTATGGAGTCACTTGTTCTAGTTACAATTACATATATATTATCGATAGTGATGATTATATGACGGAGAATGGGACTCAAGCAATTTTTAACTGGATCTCCGAAGTAAAGTCCAACGATATGTTAGCAGGCGTTTCAGGCTTAAGAGGAAGAGAAACAAAAAATGGGTACGAAATTATAGGGCAGTTTCCAAAGGGGAAAGAATATGTAGATGCAAATAATTTAGAAAGAACGAAGTTTAAGCTTTTAGGAGATAAAGCCGAAATATATAAGAAAGAAATACTTGTAAAGTATCCTTTCCCTGAGTTTGAAAATGAAAACTTTTTAAGTGAAGAGGCTGTATGGAATAGAATTGCGGCAGATGGTTTTAAAGTAAGATGGTATGGAGAAGTTATTTGTATTTGTGAGTATCTTGAAGACGGGCTAACTAAAAATAGTTCTGACAAAATGAGACTAAATAATTTTCAAGGATACACTTATACACAAAAAGTAAATTCACATCTGAAGCCATTTCCTTCCTATGCATTTGACATTGGTGAATATGCAAGGCTGGGGAAAAAAAGAGGTTTATCGAATACTGAAATAATGAAAAATTTAGATGTGAATATCTTTTCTTTTTGCCTTGCAATTAATGTCAATACTATTAGAAGAATGATTAACTTAATCAGAAGATAATCATAGATTATAAAAGTGTCTATAAAAAAATATTGTCGAACTATAAGTAATTCGTTGTTAAATCTCGGTCAAAGATTTGTGCTAACAAATTCAAGTATAATATTGTTGGACAAGTTTACATTATAGTAAAAGGATTTTGGTGGGGAAATGAGTATAATAAAGAGATTTTTCATTACCTCTGGGACCTATTTCATAGGTAATGTGCTTTCAAAATTAATAGCATTTTTTCTACTTCCTTTATACACTTTTTATTTTTCTCCTGAAGAATTTGGAGAGTATGATTTAGTAGTTACAATAATTAGTTTTTTTGCCCCAATAGCATTTTTTCAAATTTGGGATGGTATTTTCAGGTTTTCATTTGATAAAGCAGAGATTGATGAAAAGTATGCTGTAATAACAAACTCTTATGTAGTTATGGTATTAGGTTTTACAATATATACGTTCGCATTTGGAGTGTTAGGTAGTACAATTTCATTTAACTATATGTGGTTGGTATATTTATATGGTATAGCGATTGCTTTCCAGTATCAATATACATTTATATCTAGATCTTTTATGAAGAATAACTTATTTGTTATGTCAGGTTTATTGAACAGTATATTCAGTGCTGTCATTAATATTACGTTAATAACTAAATTCGAGTTCGGCCTTGAGTCATTATATATAGCGTCTATTGTAGGGTCTTTGGTCCAAATATTTATTATTGAAATTAGTTTGAACCCTTTAAAAAAAATAAACTTTGCTAAACTAAATCTGAATCTTCAATTAAACATGATTAAATTCTCATTTCCACTTTGTATTGCTGCTGTTGCTTATTGGATGTTGAGTGGATACACAAAGATTGTTATATTACAAAATCTTGGTAGCTATTCGAACGGTCTATTTGCAGTGGCTTTTAGATTTACTTCTATGATTGCAATCGTTGTTACGGTTTTTCAGTATGCATGGAATGAGATGGCTTATTTAATGGTGGGTGACAAAAATAGATTGTTAAAATATCAAAAGGGTATAAATTATATTTTTAACGCTGTACTTATAGGAAGTTCGATATTCATGCTAATTATAAAAATAATATTTCCATACTTTATTAATAGTGCATATTATGAAGCGTTAATGATAATTCCTCTGGCATTAATTGGGGTTGCAGCAAATGCTTTTGCTAACTTTGTTGGAACTATTTTTATGGCAGAAAAGATAACAAAATGGATTTTTTGGACCACTCTAGTCGCTTCAGGGGTTAATTTTGTAATGCTTTGGATTTTAACGCCAATATTTGGACTTCAGGGTTCGGTGGCAGCGTTATGTATATCGTTTATAACATTGGCTATATTGAGGCTAATTAAAGTATGGAGAATATTTAAAATAAATTTATCATATTCTTGTATAATTTATATTTCACTCTTGCTTGTTACTGTTTTGATATTTTATAAGGTCGATAACACTATAACTTTATCTATTTGTATTCTTATGTTATTTGGTGTTGCATTATATAGTCTAAAAAATATCTTTCTTGTTTTCTTAAAAAAATTCATAAATAGTAATAAATACATTTGATTTTTTAGATCTGAGAAAACTTTATTTATTCAAAAAATGAAACTCTAAAGTTCTTAAGTAGGAGGTATAAACAAAATTGATATATGTAAAAAAAATTTCAAGAAAAATTGTTAGCTTTGTACTGGTTTATTTTTATAATAAAAAGCACTCTACTAAAATTCATAGTTTAGATGCCAGTTTAAAAGCGAAATATGGTTTTAATGTATTAATATCAGAAAAAACTGTGGTAAAAAGTAATGTAGAAATAGGGGATTATAGTTATGTGAATAGAAGTTCATATATAGAGAATTGTACTATTGGAAAATTTTGTTCCATATCGTCCGGGGTATATATTAGTCCTTTTGAGCACGATTATGGATTAATAACAACCCATCCCATTGTATCCTCTCAACTAACTAGAAAGCGAGTGGAGATTGGAAATGATGTATTAATAAGTCTGAATGTTGTGATATTAGAAGGGGTTAAGATTGGAAATGGAGCGGTCATTGGTGCAGGAGCAGTTGTTACTAAAGATGTAAAGCCTTATGAAATTGTGGGTGGAGTGCCTGCTAAGCATATTAAATATAGATTTTCTAGTGAAGAAATAAACTGTCTTGAAGATTTAAGATGGTGGGAATGGAATAGTACAAAAATCAAAAAGAATTTAAAATTTTTAAGTAGAGATACAGATATAATTCATTAAATGAACTGAACGCTAAACAATAAAAATCATAATAGATTCTTACTTGTATTGCAATATATACCTAATCATCCCCTGAACCTGGTAGATTGATATGCACGAGTGATTGGTGACATATTCCTTGCGATGCCCGAAGAACTATTCGATTGGCAAGTTTCTTCGACTAGATATCGATTAAACTAGCATGATGGCACAAAGGAGCTGCTGATAATCAGGACGCGATTGGAAGATAGGTTGGTTATATCCGTTTCATACAAGGTTTTCGAGAATCTATCCTCTCGAGAGATACCGATTATCTCCTCGCTTTTCTTATGAATGGACAGGTGACGGCATGTCCTGGACTGAGACGTTTTTTGAATCGTATCAAGCGAAACATAGAGGTGATCACACCAGCTTGCCAGTTCGAAGAAAACAACGGCTATGTAGAAGGGAACGTCAATCGCCTGAAGATGTTAAAACAGCTTATGCACGGAAGGGGAAATTTTGATTTGCTCAGGATTCGAGTCCTATGTCGTAATCCCGAGGTGAGCTCCGCTCATTGATATTGTAAGAAAACGAGCGACCATCTTCAGAGGGTGGCTCGTCGTCGTTCACCAACATTGCGTAAGAACCACATTTGTATTGCAAAATACAACTATATCAATGAATTATAAAAAAGGCAGACAGCTTTTTATAGAAGCTATCTGCCAATTATTCGATTGGCTTATTCATTTAACCCTTCAATCAATTTACGACTCCGCTCTTGAGACACATGCAGATAGCGTTCTGTTGTCTTGGTCGATGTATGGCCTAGCAGATCCGCGACTGCTAAAATATCGTGACTTTGATTATAGAGTGTCGTCGCAAAGCTATGACGCAACATATGACTCGTCAAGTGGAGACCGAGTTGCGCTTTCGCAATCTGTTTCAAATCCTCGTTCACAAAGTTCGCCTGAACGACGCGGCCGCTTGGCATGAGAAAGACATAGTTGGAGTCTCCGACGTTTGGTCGGTCCTTCTCGATGTACGTCTTCAGTTCTTGGGCGAGTCGAGGCGTCATCGGGATCAATCGCGTTTTTTTGCCTTTCCCTTTCAAGACGATTAGGATGCTGTTTTCGAAATCGAGATGGTTCAGTTCTAAATTTAAAATTTCACTGATCCGGAGACCGGCGTCACCCCCGACGAGATAAATCGTGTAGAGCGTCGTGTTGCGCGCGTGATACAGGACGGTGTTCAGCTGGTCGCGGCTGAGGATGGTCGGTTGTTTTTGGACGCTCTCGCGCGTGACGATCCGGCTGAACGGGTTTTGTTTCACCCAGCGTCGTTCCATCGCGAACGTGAACAGACTTCGCACCGCCATGATGTAGGACCGAACCGTATTGTCGGCTTTGTCATTGATGGATTGTTTGTAAGGGACGGCATGTTTCTTCTCGGTGACGTCTTGGATATAGACGGCACCACGCTCTAGCGCGAACTGTTCAAAGCGCCGCAGCGTGTTGCGGTACGATTTCAATGTCGTCTCGGGTTTCTCACGTCGTAGCTCCAAGTCTTTCAAATAAACAGTGATCGCATCGTTCAACAACATCTTCTTCATCGTGTTCACTCCTTCATCTGGATTGCCTCTCGAAGTTCGCGTTGGACGTCCGCCTTGTACGCCCGGAGCCGGCTCGGGGAGTAAGGCAACGTCTGTTCGGTCCCGTCGATCAAGTGGCAGAGGAGTTCGAAATGGCGTGGTGACAGCAACATCCGTTGTTCGTCGAGCCAGTCGTAGAAGTGACGCTCGGACTCGATGCATTGTTCGGGCAGGCGTTCGGCCGCGACTTCATGTTTCAAGTGACGGGCGTTCTTTTGTTGGTGGTTCAGGATCGCTCCTCGGATACGTTGGAAGCAGTACGTTTTCGATAACGTGCAGCCGCGATTCAACGCCTCCCATAAAGCAATCCTTGCGATTTGGGCGCAGTCCTCTTGTTCGTTCGGATGGATGTGCAAGTGGCGGATGACGTAGTGGATCATCGGTTCCCACTCGTGAATTTGATCATCGATTGTGTTCATTGGTTGCTCTTTCTCGAGCGCTCTGTCAATTTCCTAGGATGCTTCGAGTATAGTCATTGATATCCCCGATGCACCAACGGCCTTATCGCACGTAAGCCTAGGCCTTATATCAAATATCTCCCTAAGATAAGGTATGGAGTCGAAAGGCGACCGTGTAGCAACATCCGAAAATTGAATATCAATGAATATTCTCCGCTTGGTCAAAAAAGGTGATTCGGCGAAGGATGCCATCCGAATTAACCGTAAGTTGGCTTCGTTTGATCAAGCAATTTAGAAGTCGGACGCTCCGTAAATGAGCGTTTTTTTTATGTGTATCCAGTGACAATTACGGGAAGAATTATATAGAAAGTGGAAGGGACGAGTGAAACATACATCGGAGGCGATACCGTGAAGCGAGTGTTGATTACCGGGATAACGGGTTTTGTCGGAAATTCATGCAAGCGTTGGATCGAGGAGCACTACAAGGAGCAGATTCACGTCGATACGGTCGGGATGCGTGACGGCGCATGGAGACAACGTTCATTTGAAGGCTATGATGCAATCCTATACGTGGCCGGGATCGCCCATGTGTCGACGGATAAAAGTATGGAAGACCTCTACTACAAGGTGAACACGGAGCTGACAGCGGAAGTAGCAGCCAAAGCGAAACAATCTGGCGTCAAGCAGTTCATCTTCCTCAGCAGCATGATCGTCTACGGGGACGCGACGACCGCGAAAATGATCACGCGCGACACCGTGCCGAATCCGACCAACTTTTACGGTGACAGCAAGCTTCAAGCCGAGAACAAGCTTGCGGAGTTGGCAGACGAAACGTTCGTGGTCGCGAACGTCCGGTCGCCGATGATTTACGGGAAGGGCTCGAAAGGCAATTACGTGAAACTGGCGGGCCTTGCTCAAAAAGTCCCGTTCTTCCCGAGCTATCAGAATAAACGTAGCATGATCCATATCGACAACTTGTCCGAGTTGTTAGCGCTCATCGTCTTGAACGAAGACAGCGGGACGTTCCATCCCCAGAACGCGGACTACGTGTGCACGTCCGACCTCGTCTCGATGATCGGGGCCGTCCACGGCAACCGCGTCCGGCGCTTAGGTCTGTTCAACGGCGTCATCGGGAAACTCGTCGACCGAAACGTCACGATGAACAAGCTGTTCGGGGATTTCGCGTATGCGAAAGAGCTGTCGGTGTATCCGCAGAATTATCACGTTCGCGACTTCTTTGACAGCGTCGTCGCGACCGAAAAGAATTGATTTGCCGGATTTTTTCAGTCAACCCATGACCGGTTTCTCCGACATGCTATACTAAGAAAAAAGCACAGAAATGGGTGGACTAGTTATGGGGAAGACGACACCACGGAACTCGAAATGGATGCGGACGTATAACCGCTCGCTCATCCTCCGGCTCATCCGGCTCCATCAGCCGGTGTCCCGGGTCGAGCTCGCCAAGGCGACGAATTTGACGAAGCCGACGATCTCGAACATCGTCAATGAATTAAAGGAAGAAGGGCTGGTCAACGAGCGTGAGCTCGGCGTCTCGAGCGGGGGACGGCGCCCGATCATGCTCGAGCTCGCGGCGAGCGACCGCTTCGTCATCGGTATCGACGCGACGCAACGAAAACTGCACGGCGTCGTAACGAACATTCACGGAGAATTACTTGACGAGGCGTGGCACGACGAGCGGTTCGATACGAACGAGGAGTTCATCGACGCCATCGTGACGCTATACATACAACTTGCCGGTAAGACTTCCGGGGACGTGATCGGACTTGGGGTGTCCGTCCACGGGATGGTCGAGGCCGGAGCGGGGATGGTCTTGTTCGCGCCGCGCTTCCACTTGCACGACATCCCGCTGAAGCGGGAGCTCGAGGCGCGTCTGAAACAGAACGTCTTCGTCGAGAACGACGTCCGGACGCTCGCGCTCGGGGAGCTCTACTTCGGCGAGGCGATCGGCATCGACGAGTTCTTCTACGTCTACGCCGGCTATGGTATCGGTGGCGCCTACGTCCACGGCGGCGAGCTGATCGACGGCGAGCACCATATCGCCGGTGAGATCGGCCATATGCGCATCATGCTCGACGGGCCGATCTGCTCGTGCGGCAACCGCGGCTGCTTAGAAGCCGTCGCCGGCGAACGGGCCATCTTGAACGAGGCGCGAGAGCTCTATGACTTGACGCTCGACGGCATGCGCGACGCGGTCGGGACGAACCCGGACGTCCAAAAGCTGTATGAGCGGGCCGGGGAATACGTCGGCATCGCGACGCTCAATATGATTCATCTATTGAACCCGAGCCGGATCTTGCTCGGGGGGCCGCTGTTCAACTACGCGCCACAAGTCGTCACCAATATCCAGGAACGCGTCGCCCAGACGGCGTTGACGATGGACGCGCGCCAGACTGACATCCGCGTCGTTCCATGGAACGCCAACCACGGCGCGCTCGGTGCGGCCGCACTCATCACGAACCAGCTGTTCGGCGAAATCCAATGACTCAATCGCTCTCACACGAGGGCGATTTTTTTGTGTCGAAAAATAAATTAAATGAAACCGTTTACAAATATAAAATCCGTATGGTATAGTCTGTTTGTAGTTAGATAATAAATTTAATTTACTAAGTAAGGGGTGACACTCTCAAACGGGAAAGTGGAGGGGAAGACATGGACATATGTCAACAGCGGTTTAAAATTCCTTCTTAATAACGGATTAAAAATCCCTTTTTTACACGTTACTCTTGGAAACTATCGACACGGGTCGGCTGGATGCCGGCCCGTTTCTTTTCCCTCATCCGATATG
>NZ_SJUS01000035.1:0-19612 GCF_004337085.1 Exiguobacterium sp. SH5S13
GATGGGTGTAGCTCATAGCGATTCCTCCGTCTGAATGTTTGTGTGGTAACTTCATTCTACACGAGGCCGTCGCTATGGGCTTTTTTGTGTTCACTTTGGGGTGTTGCACTTAATTTTATAATTCATCTTCCTAAAAAAACCATCCCGCGAAAGCGAGATGGTTCATGTGCCACAAAACGTCTGATACGGATACGTCCGCTCTGGTCCCGGCGACACATAACGCCCGTAATCGGCTTCGTAGTCATACGGCTGACGCAACACGTCAAGCAAGGCGGTTGTCGGACCGAAGTCACCTCGTTCAGCTGCCATGATCGCTGATTCGACGTGATGGTTGCGCGGGATGACGGCCGGGTTGTGTTGGCGCATGAGTCGCGTCACATCTTCGTCTGGGAGAGCTTGTTCAGCGAGACGTTTACGCCATGCCGAAAGCCAGGCCTTCCCATCATCACGCGACGCGAACGGAAGTGACTCCGTTTCTCCGAGCGTGAGCGCGCGGAACGTGTTCGTGAAATCAACCTCGGTCTCCATCATGAGCCGGAGCAGTTCGTCCGTCAGCGCGTCATCGCCGTCTTTTCGGACGTAGAGACCGATTTTATGGGCGAGTCCGGTGAAGTACGCTTGTTTATAAATCTCCGTATAATCGTTCAACAGCTTGTTGGCGATGTCGACGGCAGCTTCCTGCGTGTCGGCGAGTAACGGCAACAGCGTCTCGGCGAGTCGGGCCAAGTTCCACGACCCGATATACGGCTGGTTCGCGTAGGCGTAACGGCCCTCGCGGTCGATCGAGCTGAAGACGGTGTGCGGATGGTACGAGTCCATGAAGGCGCACGGGCCGTAGTCGAGCCCTTCACCGCTGATGAACGTGTTATCCGTGTTCATGACACCGTGGATGAAGCCGACGAGTTGCCAGTCGGCGATCAGTTTCGCCTGACGTTCGATGACGCGTCCGAGGAACGCCTCGTAGCGGTCAGGACGACCTTCAAGGTCCGAGTCGTGACGATGGATCGCATAGTCGGCGAGGGCGATGACGTCATCGATCGACCCGGCCGCGGCCGCGTATTGGAACGTGCCAACGCGGATATGGCTCGAGGCGACACGGGTCAGGACGGCACCGTGCTTCGGCCCTTGACGCATGACCGGTTCACCTGTCTTGACGACGGCAAGTGCCCGGTTCGTCGGGATGCCGAGCGCGTGCATCGCTTCACTAATCAAATATTCGCGTACCATCGGCCCGATGGCGGCCCGGCCGTCACCACCGCGTGAGTATTCGGTCGGTCCTGAGCCTTTCAACTGCACGTCGACCCGTTTACCGTTCGCTGTGACGTGTTCCCCTAAGAAGAGGGCGCGTCCGTCACCGAGCATCGTGAAGTTGCCGAACTGATGCCCGGCGTACGCTTGCGAGAACGACGTGTCGGTCTGCCGATTACCGGACAGGAGCGCCACGTCTTCTTTCAATGCATCAATATCGAGTCCGAGTGTCTCGGCGAGGGGTTCATTCAATAAGACGAGTTCTGGTTTGTCGACCGGGTTGATCGGCCCACGGTCGTAAAACATGTCACGAAGTTCGACGTATGTCGCTTCAAAGTTCCAACCTGTGTCTTTCATCTGAATTCCTCCTATCTCTGTTCGCTTCGAGTATAGCACAGCCGATTCTCTGCGTAGGCCTTCGTGAATTTTGGTAAGATGGGAGTGAAGTGTTAGAACAGGGGTGGGTTAAAGATGGAGACAAGACAAGACGTATTTGAATGGCTGAACGGACAACTGCGGTTCGGGATCAAGCCTGGATTGAATCGAGTCGAGTGGATGCTCGAGACGTTACAAATTGACGAATTGCCGTCGATTCACGTGGCCGGGACGAACGGGAAGGGATCGACCGTCGCGTTTTTGCGGGCGATGGCGATCGCTGAAGGGTTGAACATCGGGACTTTCATCTCGCCGTACATCATCCAGTTCGAGGAGCGGATCATGTTGAACGGCGAACCGATTCACGAGATTGATCTCGTCCGCATCGCGAACCGTGTCCGTGACCGTGCCGATGAGTCACCGGAGACGTTGACCGAGTTTGAACTGCTGACGGTCATGGCGAAGCTGTACTTCCATGAACAGCAACCGGACCTCGTCATTTGGGAAGTCGGTCTCGGGGGCCGGCTCGATTCGACGAACGTGTTGAAGCGACCGCTCGCGACGGTCGTGACGTCGATCGGGCACGACCATCAAGGTATACTCGGCGATACGCTCGCAGAGATCGCCATGGAGAAGTTCGGCATCATGAAACGAGGTGTCCCGATGTTCCATAGTTTGGACGATGCGCAGTTGATCACGTTGCTCGAACAACAAGGTCGGACGATGGAAGCACCGGTGCATGCGGTCACGCCGCTCATCGAGTCGATCGAAGACGGGGCCGACACAACTGTTACATATGAAGGACTGCCTGCTGCGGCTCTCGGCTTGACGGGTCATCATCAAGCCTACAACGGAGCGTGCGCCGTCGCGGTCGCCCGTCATCTCGGATGGAAGACCGAGGCGATATTGATAGGGCTTGAGACGGCACAACATCCGGGGCGCTATGAGCTCATCTCAAAAGAGCCGCGGATCATTTTAGACGGGGCGCATAACGCGGAAGGGATTGCCGCCTTGGTCGAGCAGTTGAAACTAGAACGGGACGTCACCGTGCTCGCCGCGATCCTTGTCGACAAAGACCGTGAAGCGATGATCGAGTCGTTAGAAACGGTCGCAAGCGTCTATGAGACGACGTTCGACTTCCCGCGGGCACGGACGAAAGACAGTCTAATCGAAGACGGGGCCCGTTACGTCGAGTGGAAAAATTGGTTGGCGGAATGGGTACGTTCGCCGCGCTCGAAAACACTCGTCGTGACGGGATCGCTTTACTTTATTAGTGAAGTGAGAACACATTTGAAAAGAAACATTTACCAATGATCGAAGAAAGCTATGTATGTTTTTCCAAAGAGGTGGGATAATTAGTGGTAAACACTAAAAATTGGGGAGGAACTCACGTTGCGTAAGTTCATGCAATATATCGCAGTTCTCGTCTTACTTATATCTATATTTCCACAGTACGTCAAAGCGAATACGACTGAGGTTCCATTGAACGTCTTGATTCTTAGGGATGCATTTAGTACCTCTAAAGTCGTGACAATTACTGAATACGATACTGCCGTCAAGACGTATCGCGATTCTTTAAATTTAGATTCGACGAAAATCAATGCGAAATTTATGACGATTAAAGAATTTAACGCTTCACGTTTTCCGATGACCGGTGCTTTTGACGCCGTCATGATTGGTAGCAGCCCACTCTCAGCAAAATATCAAACGGGAACGATCGGGAAGAGTGCGAATCACGATACGACAAGCCAACACAACGATTTAACGGCGCTAAAAGTCGACGAGTTGTTCGATTCGGTTGTCCGTATCGGCCTTCCGCTCTATATGCATGAAGATGCAGCAAACGGAGGTGCACAGTTAAAACGCTTAGCTTCGTTTACAAACGTGAATGTTTTTACTGAAAAAACCAATGCAAATATTGACCAAGAAATGGCGGCACAGTTGAAGTCGTTGACGGGTAGCAGACCACGCATGAAGACGGTCGATGTGCGATACAACAATCAAACACTCACGAATAATACGATTAAAGTGCAAGGCGGTGTCCGTGCCCCAATCAACTTTAATTATAACTTGGCTACTTCTCCAACGAGTTCGGCCATCATTGAGCTTTATATCGACTTTGATCATAATGACCGGTTTGCCACACAAGAGAAAGTGCTCGAAAAACAGGCTAAAACTTCAGATACAGTCGACTTCACACTTTCACGCCCGACGTTTAGCGGTCCTAAAAATTGGATGCTCGTCGTAAAAGATACGGTGACCGGACAAGCGGATTATAAGAGAGGTACGTTCATCTATTTAGATCAAAAAGTACAAGCGAATATTTTACAGTTAACAGCTGGGACGAGTACGAACGGACAGATTTCAAAAGATTTGTCAGACATGCTCGTCGATCCAGCCGGCAACTATGAATTTAACTTGACGAACGGGAACACAGATAACTTCGATAAAGGCTCTTATGATACAGCGTTAGCCGCGAACGATTATGACATGCTCATCTTCGGTTTCCAAGATTCATACAACATCTCAGGAAGTATGAGTGAGGCCGCGACAAGAAAAGTAAAACGATTCAGCGAGACAGGGCAAGGAGTCATGTTGACACATGACACTATTTTCCGGACAAATAGCGGCAACAGCGCAACTTCTGAATGGGAACGACAATTTGTTAACAGCGACCCGACTTTAAACATTTCGGGACAAAAAACGTATACAAACATGGGTTATGGTGCACCAGAACAGACAAGTCGAGCTATCAAAGTACAAGATGGTATTTTTACGACATATCCTTATAAATTGGATGATGCGCCAAAGAACATCTCAAATACGCATAATCAATATTTCACGCTTGATTTAAATGATCCCGATGTGACACCTTGGTACAATCTTTATTCGACGAGCGGAAATCGTATATACGGTGACGCCAACAACCATTATTATACGTACACGAAGAATAATTTCACCTATTCAGGCGCAGGACACACGAACAAATTTTCGCAGTCTGATGAGAAGAAAATCTTTATTAATACGATGTATCGAGCTTTTATCGGTGCGAATCATAAACCGTACAACGTGCTTGAGTCGGTGAGTGACCAATCGAACGCCTACACGACGGACGATATTAAAAATAACAAAATCGAAGTGACGGAAGGCCGAGATGTCAGTATTATGTGGCGTCCGAGCGATTATGACTTCCAAGATCAAACACTCACTTCAAAAATCAGCTATAACGGTCAAACGACGACGTTCAATAACTTGAGAAACTATGAAGTGAAAGAATTCGTCATTCCGGCAAAAGATGTAATCGAAGGTGAGCCGATTCAAGTGTCGATTGAGACGACGGATCAACGTAATGCCAAAGTGACGGACTCGTTTACAATCAACGTGAAACGAGCAGAAGATGTGTCTGAGTTGATTGAAGTGACGCGCGCAATTACTCCTTCGACGATTAGTTTGTACGAGACAGGAACGATTAAGTATCAAATTGAGTATCCAGAGCAGTTCGATCGCTTATCGAATCAAAAAGGCGATAAGTTTCTTAGAGTAAACACGGCCACATTCTCAGAGAAACTTCCAAAAGAGTTCGAAATTGTTGCTGTACGTGGCACAGACGGAAAAGAGATCGCATTGAAAGACAAGCAATCGATTAACCTGGAGTTAGAGTTAGATCTGTATTATGAACGGAAAGGAAATAAAAATGTATTCTTATCTGACGAAAGCAGCAGCCGCTTTTTCACGTTCGAAGTGGACGTCCGTGCGGTGCAAGCTACGACTTCTTTGATTCATTTGAAAAAATCTGAAAATGAATTGAAGTCTGAGGTGGAGATATCTAAAAAGCAAGATCATCGCCTAGATAAGCATAATGAGTGGGACAAAGAGACGACGATTTCGTCTAAGTTTCCGGATCTATTCATCAATATCGGGGCACCGTTCGCCTTCAAAGCGAGTATTCCGGACGTGACGTTACAAATTGGAGCCGAACAGATTGTGAGTCCTGTCATTACCGACGCGAAAGGAAACAGTTTCTCAAATCCGAAGTGGAAGACATTGAAATGGGAAATTGTCGGCAATAACGGTATGGCGCAACTAAGTGGGTCGGGGAACAATGCGGTCATTAAAGGCTTGAAAACGGGAGACTCAACAATCCGATTGACGATTGATCCTGGTGAAGGGCGTCAGCTCGTCATCGCCGAGTCTAAGCTTAAAGTCATCAGTCCACCGGAACAGATTCAAATTAAATCAGAGAGCCTATTTGTTGGTCAAACGTTGACGGTGACACCGACTGTTTTCCCGACAACGGCCCAGTATGACTCGATTCGTTATGAAACCGTCTCTGGAGACAGTGTCACGTTTGTCCAAAAAGGGGCTGGGCTAGAAGTGAGCGGACTCAAGCCAGGTGTGACCACGATTAAAGCGAGTGTTGATGCCAGTCCTTTATTTAACAATTTGAATGTGAGGATGCCGGTGACGACATTTACGATTACAGTACTTGCACCAAGTCTGACACAGACACCAGACCAACTGGATTTATGGGTATGGAATAGCCTTGATCCAGACAAACGGGTAAATGACGTGGCAACGATTAACGTCGTATCGACACCGAACGTCGGGAAACAGCTGAAGTTAGTCGGGACAGTCCCGGCAGCTGTCGATGTGACAGCTACAGCAACAGGTTATACTATTCGTGCAAATTACGGATACGGACAAGGTGGAGTACTCACTCCGATTTCGTTACAAACGACATTTGAAGAAGCAACGTTGCGAAACGTTCTATCTAATCCGACAATCGTTCGGGTGAACGAATACCCGAACCAAATCCTTGCCCAAGACATGACGATCAATATCGGAGAAGGTACGGCTCCGAGATCTCCATCGCTTCAATTCTGGCCGACAACGTCTACGTGGCAAGATAGTCGATTGAACGTAGTGTCAGGACAGGAATATGTACAAGTTAGCAGTTCAGGCAAGCAACTAGTACCAGTCAAACCTGGTGTTGCGAAAGTAGAGGTCTATACAACATTGCCAGCCGGCCGCGACTTTATCCCGGTAAAAGATACGTTCTTTGTCCGAGTGATTCAGACGTCTGGTGACAATAAGGATGATCGTTATTAATAACGGAAAGTTGGAAATGCCGTGAAACGAAAATGGTTACTCGTATTACTTTCTTTGCTCATCATCGTTGCTGTATTCGCGATGTACAGATTGAACATGACAAAAGCGAATCTTGATTCGTTAAGCGGTGAAGAATTACAAGATGCGATTTCCTCGAAAAAGCAATTGACTGTCGAGGAAGTGACCTCGTTACAAGAACGAGGTGAATGGGGTGCGGTTGAGCAAGTCCTTCGCTCGAATAAAGTTCAACCGACACCTGAGTTATTCTCTCAAGCAATCCAACAAGGCACGCCAGAAGTCGTCACCGCATATTTACAGACGGATATCGATCCGTTTGCTGAAGTGAATGGTGAAGCGGTGCTAGCTAGACTGTATGGAGAGAACGCTGACCGTGACAAGTGGGAAATCGTTCATCAGGAACTAAAAGATGAACGTTTGCTTCCAATCGCGGCGAACGCTTTAGATATGAAAGCGGTCCAGTCGTTACTTGGAAACGGTGTAGCGATTCCGAGTACAGCTGAGGAGACGATCCTCTTCCAAGCGGTACGACATAATCAGGTTCCATTGATTGAACTATTGATTGAGAACGGAGCGGTTTGGACAAGCGAGCATGAGCAACTGGCCAAAGACTTCCGCTCAGACTTAGTCATCGAATGGATGGGCCAGAACTAAGAAAAACCTCACCTGCAAAAAATGCTGGTGAGGTTTTTCTGTTGAACCGCTCACTTTAACTGAACAGGGTTGCTGACAAAGAATTGGAGTTGATTCGTGACGGGCAGTGTATTTAATTGATTGAAAACCGCATCGTTATAGGTCAGTTGCAACCGCGAATATTCGGGGCGGTGCTCTTGGATGTGGCTGTCAAAATACTGTTCCGCCGACAACTCGTCACTCTCCGAAAAGCGACCGCGGAATACGTTCAACTCAAGCGGACCTTTGCTATAGAGCCCTCCTTTGATCTGTAAATCAGAGCCTACGGCGTACACTTGGGTCTTGTCTAAAGAATCACTATATAAGAAAGCCTGGAGCACAGTTGATTCTGCTTTGAATTCATTGATCCGGTTAAGTAGAATTTTCCCTTTTGACAGCAAAATGAGTGAGTTGAGCCCATCGGCAGTCAACGGTTGAATATTTGCCCGGTCAATGATGGTATCTCCGAGCACATAAACCGTCGATTCAAAAGAAACGGTTCCTTGAATTTTTAAATCGCCTCGTACGATCAACGGTCGCTCGATTGAGAGGTGGGTCAAAGAATCAATGACTACGTCGCCATCGAACAACAAGGGACGATCACTCTTTTTAATCGATTCCGTGATATACATCTGGTTATTTGTCAATTCGCTAGGAAGTGTAATGATCGTCGGTTCAGTCAAACGATCATAGGCGGCTTTGTTTAAGTATGGACTTGGACGTTCGATAATTTCAGATCCATCATCGCTAATCACTTTTTCGATTTCAAATACATCATCTGTTTTCGGGATCGTCGGTGCTTCGAACACTGTCGTATCTATTGAATTCGTATAGGGTAGCTTTGTATCGAGTCGTCGATTTAAAAATTCAATGATGGAATAATCATACTGGAAATCAGAGAACTGACTTGCCGCTGGGCCGAAGTCTGGCAATTCATTCGCAACGTCATTTCCTGTGGTGAAATAGTTAGGTTGATTACAAATCAGACAGTCGGTTGGGTTCGCTAAATCGATGCGTCCATCTAAAAGAAAACGACTTGAAGCTGAGTTTTCAAGTTGTTTTGCCGTACCGTTCAGCTGGTAATCCGCCGTCCGGTTAAACGCCAAAGGCCCATCTGAGAAGATGTTCCCTTTCACGGTCGGCATCCCGTTCACTGTCAGCTGCTCATCCGACCCGAGCACGTAATACAAAAAAGCGGGCAGAGCCGTCAAATAGAGGTCTTGCGTGTATTCGACCGACAGGAGCGGTTGCTCGGGATTTGTTTGCCGGCTCGCGACGACGTTCACTTGCAAAATCTTCGTAAATGGAGCGGTGTCGAGCAGGTTCGCGTTCGCATTTTCTTTTAATTGAATTGAATAGCTGATTTCACTGTCGCTCTCACTTGGAAGCCCGAGGAACGGTTCGTTTGAAACGAGTGCGCCTTGAACCGCGTCATTAAAAGCCGACTCCGACTCCATATGAGCCGGTACATCATTTGCGTCATGAAGAGGGAAACGATTTCGAACATCCGCCGCAATCAGATTGAGCGCACTTTTCGCGTCTTCGTTCAGCTGCGTATCTTCCGTGCGGATGACCGTCAGCTTATTCGTGACCAAGTTCACTTGCATGGCAGCGAGCGATAAGACGGCGAGCGCGGCCATCGTCACGAGGACGAGTACGAGCACATAGCCTTCTTCTCGTTTATGCATAAGTGGTGCCTCCTTTCTTCTCAAAATGGGATCGAGCTTTTAAACGTTTTAATGGAATCGGGATTTGCCTTCAACGATAGGTTCATCTCGATTTCAATCAAGCCGCTCGTTATATAGTCCGGACGCCGTGGATCATAGACCGGTTCAATCAGTTGAATTGAAATATCATCTAACAAGACGTTCGGGTTGCTCGGCACGTATGAATCTGCTGATAAGTTCAAGCTGATCGGTTCGTATCCGGCTTCCCGATAAATCATCCCAGTCGATGAGATGCGAGGTTCGGATAGTTGGTGGAATTGGTAGGTGTCATTTATTTCGGTGACGGCATCAAATTCACTCCGGTTGACTTCGGATAGGATGGACGTGACCAAATAATCGGCTTCACTGCGCAGTTCGCTCGTTTCGTTCGTCAATTGAAAACCGAGCGTACCTGAAATGAAGGCAGTGATGATGACACCGCTTAAAATCGCGGCGACAACGACAGTCACGAGAAGCTCGACGAGCGTAAAACCTTCGGATGCTTTACTGAACGAGTTCACTTTCTGGGACAGCCGTTTCAGGGAACGGCTCGCGTAACGTTGCATTCGAAATCACTCCTTTCAACGTGACAGGTGTTCGGAGTCGATCGGTCGTCACGGAAATCTCGACTTCGATTGTATTTGGCGGCAGCGTTGACAATTGGGAGATGGTAGCGACGTACGTCTCACCATGAATCCGATAATCAGAACAAAAATCACATTCTGAACTCACGCCGTTTCGATTCAACAGTTTATTCAAGTCAAGCGTTTCTTGAACAGCTGAGGCTCGTCGATCTAATGTATGCAGTGCGTTTTGAGCGACTTGGTTGGCGATGGTCGTACTAAGACTATCATTCGTCGTCTTCAGACTTTGGCTGAATATGTTTAATAAGGAGAACGAAACAATCGATAAAATGACGATTGACACGAGTACTTCGACGAGCGTAAAACCTTTTTCGGAACGGGCCAACGCATTGACCTCCTTTTCAAATATAATAAAATACTAGGAAAAAAGCGTATGATTACCTAAATAAATGTTAATTTATGTCCAATGCATATTATACTAAAGTTAGAGTACGAACGGATAGTAAATCGAAAGTCTCAGTTTTTTACATAGGGGGAATTGGAATGAAGCAATATGGGATGCACTTTTTCATCCTGACATGTCTTGTGTTGCTCGTGTCGTTACCGACGATCGGGCTCGTCAACTATCTCGACGCGTCAGCGAAGACAAGCGCTACATATAAAGACACACGTGTCGCCGGGATCGACATATCGGGGATGACGAAAGAAGAGGCGGTCGTCCGACTCGACAATGCCGTCAAAGACTTCACAAACGCACCGTTCACGGTCACGCTCGTCGACGGGACGGCGCTCGAAGTCGGTAAAGACGTCGTGACATTTAACGTGAATGATACGCTTGAAGCCATATCTGAACCAGGGGACTATCCGCTCATCACAACAATCGATGAAGAGCGGATCGCTCCGTATTTAGAGAATCAACCCGTCACGATGACGATGGTGACCCCACCGCTCGTCGCCTCAGCGTCTAAGCTCGATTCGAACGTCGCCCTTGAGATGGTCGCAGAAGAGAACGAGGTCGTCGCGTCGATGACGATTAGTCCGACGCCGGCAATGCGCTCGGTGTTAGAGCGGATGAACGGATTTGAAATGGATGCAGGCGACATGTTCAGCTTGAAGTCGTTCGGGGAAGATTTTGAAGCACTCACGCCGCTCGGTTCGTCTCTCTATAAATTGTTTGCGGCGACTCCGTTCAAAGTGCTCGAGCGCGTCCCGCATGAAGTGCTTCCGAGCGGCATCGAGCTCGGCTACGACGTCAAAATCGACGCCGGCTCGAACTTCGCCGTCCAAAATACGGAACAATCACCTTACGCCATCATCGTCCTAGATGAAGGGAACGTGATGACGGTGCAACTGCTCGGGAAAGCGTTCGTCGGCGCGTACGAATCGCGGGTCGAAGAAGTCGCAAGCGTGCCGTACCAGAACGTGATCCGCTTCTCCCCATCACTCCCGGCCGGAAGTTCTTCGGTGACGCAATCCGGTCAAACTGGAGAGTCAGGGAAGTTGTATCGCATCCGTGTCACTGAGGCAGGCGAGACGCGTGAACTGTTGGGCTTTGACTTCTATGAGCCGGTACCGGAGATCGTGACGAAAAGTTCAGTCCCGCTACCGCCGCCTGAACCGGTTGAACCGATCATTCCGACGTTCCCGGATGAAACACTGGACGACGACCCGTTTAATGACGATATAGAAGATGATGGATTGAATGAATTTGAAGAGCAACCGCCGGTGGACGAGGATGTCCCGGCGTCTAGCGAGGAGGCAGTCGGATGATCGGATATGTAATACTGCTCGCCTTTTGGGTGCTGGCCACGTTGACGCTGTTTGCCTTGTCGATCCCATACGTACGGAAGCGCGAGACGAAACTCGTCGTGTCGGTACTTGTGGCCGTGTTATCGCTCGGTATGTATACGCTGTATGCGGAATCGCTTGAACGGACGTGGTGGGCTTGGCTCCTCATCGTCATTGGTTTAGCGGGCGGCGCAACGTTGAGCGTCTTCATTGAACAGCGAGACGTCGAGCAGGAGGTACCTCAGAGGATGGTGAAGTAAGGTGAGACGAACGAAAAAACGATTGGGCGAGATGTTAATCGAGGCTGGATTGATTATGAACGAGCAACTCGACGAGGCGCTCGCCCAAAAGCGGCGAGGCGAAAAACTCGGCGATGCACTCATGCGGTTGCACTATTTGACCGAGACACAATTGATTCAAGTACTTCATGAACAACTGGACGTACCAATCATCGCATTATATTCGCAAGACATTAACGTGACCGTCACAAAACTCGTGCCAAAAGCGATTGCCCAAAAGCACGACATCATGCCGATTGAATTACAGGGGAACACGCTATTCGTTGCGACGGCGGATCCCCTTGATTTGATTGCGATCGATGACGTCCGGTTACAGACCGGGATGAATATTGAGGTTGGCATTGCGACGCGGGAACAAATTCGGAAGACGATCAGCCGGTATTACGAAATGGACGCCTCGCTCATCGAGATTTTAAAAGATGAGGCGCCGGAATTCGAACGGCAAGAGACGGCATCGCGCGACGATGCCCCGGTCATTCGGCTCGTCAACCAGCTGTTTTTGAGCGCGATCGATCAACGGGCGTCGGATATCCATTTCGATCCGCATGAGAAGCAACTGCACGTCCGCTTCCGCGTCGACGGCGACTTGCGCACGGAAGCAATCTATCCAAAGAAAATTCAAAGCGTCATGCTGACGCGACTTAAAGTGATGAGTAACCTAGACATCACGGAAAGCCGGCTGCCCCAAGATGGACGGATCAAGTATACGCTGCGCGACCGCCCGTATGATTTCCGCGTCTCGACGCTCCCGACGATGTACGGCGAAAAGATCGTCATCCGGGTGCTCGATTCCTCACAAGGGTTGACCGACTTGACGAAACTCGGGTTCGGCGACCATAACGAGATGTTGTATCGCGAGATGTTGAAGCGGCCGAACGGCATTATTTTGATCACAGGGCCGACCGGTTCGGGTAAATCGTCGACACTGTACGCATCGCTCAAAGAACTGAATGACGAGTCGAAGAACATCATCACGGTCGAAGATCCGGTCGAGTATCAACTTGACGGCATCAACCAAGTCCAAGTCAATGCGAAAGTGGGCCT
Source organism: Exiguobacterium sp. SH5S13 (assembly GCF_004337085.1). Taxonomy (NCBI): domain Bacteria; kingdom Bacillati; phylum Bacillota; class Bacilli; order Caryophanales; genus Exiguobacterium; species Exiguobacterium sp. SH5S13. The sequence goes on from NZ_SJUS01000035.1 coordinate 12,844, forward strand.
CACGTTCGCATCCGGTCTCCGCTCGATTCTCCGCCAAGACCCGAACATCGTCATGGTCGGGGAGATCCGGGATACCGAGACGGCCGAGATTGCGATCCGGGCCTCGCTCACTGGACATTTAGTCTTATCGACGCTCCATACGAACTCGGCGATCAGCTCGATTACTCGCCTCGTCGATATGGGGGTCGAACCGTTCCTCGTCGCGGCTTCAACGTCCGGCCTCGTCGCCCAGCGCCTTGTCCGCCGCGTCTGTCGCGACTGTGGTCATGAGCAACCGGTCTCGAAACGGGAGCAAGAACTGTTCGACGCCGAACGTGTGGCGATCACGCGCGTCATTCGCGGAAACGGGTGTGCGTCGTGTAACTTTACAGGCTATCGTGGGCGACTCGCCATCCATGAAGTCGTGCCGATTGATGAAGAGTTGCGTCGTTTGATCATGAACCAAGCGACCGAGGCCGAGATGGTCGAGCAAGCGAAACGATCCGGTGCCCGGTTCTTGCTCGCCGACGGTCTCGAGAAAGTCGCGCAAGGTTTGACGACGACCGAGGAAATACTGAGAACAGTCATAACGGAGTGAACCTATGATCCATCAATCAATCGAAGTGATTTTAACGAAAGCGGTCGAACAACGTGCCTCAGACATCCATCTGACCGCGGGTTCGCCACCGATTTTCCGGATTGACGGCAGTCTGATCACGATGGGCGAGGAGAAAGTGCTCCCCGTCCACATCGAAGGATACTTACAGGAAATCATGACCGACGAGATGCGAGGCCGCCTCGAGATCCAACGCGACCTCGACTTCTCGTTCGGCGTGCCCCGCGTGTCGCGCTTCCGCGTCAACGCCTACTATCAACGTGGCACGATCGCCATCGCGTTTCGTTCCATTTCCGGGGAAATCCCGACGTTGAACGAACTCAATTTACCGCCGGTGCTCAAGCGGCTCATCGAGAAACCACACGGGTTGATCCTTGTGACCGGACCGACGGGGTCTGGGAAATCGACGACGCTCGCGGCGATGATCCATGAGATCAACCGGACGCAGCGAAAGCGCATCATCACGCTCGAAGACCCGATCGAATATTTACATACGCACGATCAGAGCATCGTCGACCAGCGGGAAATCGGCTCGGACGTCATGAAGTTCGTGAGCGGCCTGCGGGCGGCGCTCCGCCAGGACCCGGACGTCATCTTGCTCGGGGAGATGCGCGACTTAGAGACGATCTCGACGGCGATGACCGCCGCTGAGACCGGTCATCTCGTCATGGCGACGCTCCACACGTCGAGCGCGATGTCGACCGTCAGCAGGATCATCGACGCTTTCCCGGCCGAACAACAAGACCAAATCCGGACCCAACTCGCCAACGTGTTGCTTGGGGTCGTCAGTCAACGCCTGTTCCCGCGTGTCGACGTGCCAAAAGGTCGGGTCGCGGCGATGGAGATCATGATCGGGAACGCAGCCGTCGCCAACTTGATCCGGAACGAGAAGGAGTTTCAGCTCCCGACCGTCATCCAGACGAACCGGCAGAACGGGATGCAATCGATGGAAATGTCGATCGAACAGCTGATCCGTCAAGGGGTCATCAATCCAAGCGCCGTGCCAAGCGAAGAAATGAGGTGAGACTATGGCCATCTTTCAATACGAAGGAAAACTGCTGAACGGGAAGCGCAAGAAAGGGCGGATCACCGCCGTGTCGCTCCGGGAAGCTAAAGACAAACTTCGGCAAGAGTCGATTCTCGTCACCGACCTGTCCGAACTCGAGTCGACCGGACTGAACACGGAAGTCAACTTATTGCCGGAACGCGTCAAGATCGAACATTTGATCATGTACGTCCGTCAGTTCGCCACGCTCATCCGGGCCGGCGTCCCAATCGTCCGGGCAACGTCGATTTTGCGCGTCCAGACGGAGTCGAAGCTGTTGAAGAAGACGCTCAGCCAAGTCGAGGACGACCTTCGAGAAGGGATCGCCTTCTCGGAAGCGATCAAAAAACATCCGCGTGTGTTCTCGAACTTCTTTAGCTCGATGGCGCTCGCGGGTGAGGCGAGCGGTAACTTAGAAGAAGCGCTCGACCAAATCGGGCTGCAACTTCAGAAGCAGTACGATATTAAACGTAAAGTCATCTCGGCACTCACGTATCCGCTCGTCGTCTCGATTGTCGCGATTGGCGTCGTCGCTTTCCTGATGGTAAACGTCGTGCCGACGTTCGCGAGTATTTTCGGACAGCTCGGTGGTGAGCTCCCGCTCATCACCCGGATCGTCGTCGCCGTCTCGGACTTCGTCGCCGCCTATTGGTGGTTGCTGTTCGGTGGCGCGCTGCTCGGCGTCCTCCTGTTCTCGTGGATGTTAAAGCGCGACAAGGAACGGTTCTTGATCGACGGGTTGTTGCTGAAGATGCCGATTTTCGGACCAATCGTCCTAAAGTCCCAGATCGCGCTCTTGACGCGAAGTTTGGCCGTCTTGTTACAAGCGGCCGTGCCGATCTTGTCAGCGATCGAGATCACGGAGAAGATCGTCTCGAACCGGGTCATCCGTAAAGGGCTCGGGCAGGCGCGCAATATGATGGCGCAAGGGATTCCGCTCCATGAACCGCTCGAACGGAACCCGAACTTTCCGCCGCTCATGACACAAATGATTGCCGTCGGCGAGGAGAGCGGCGATTTAGATTCGATGTTGAACGAAGTCGCCGAGTTTTATGAGACCGAGGTCGAGACGACGACAGACCGGTTGAAGTCGATCATCGAGCCGCTGTTGATCGTCGTGTTAGCCAGTATCGTCGGGGTCATCGTCATCGCCATCGTCGTCCCGATGTTCCAAATTTATGGTGACATCCAAAATCAGTAGAAAATTCTTAGTTTATGCATATAAACTACTTTTCAACTCCATATTTTGAATGTATAGTAAAATTGTACTACTTGTTTTAGTACTACGGTAATGAATCCAGCACAAAATACAGTAAAACACACAAAAGGGGAGAATCAGTCATGTTAGAAAAAATGAATTTGATTTGGCAAGATGCGAAACAATTAAAAGATGAGCGCGGGCTCACACTCGTCGAGTTACTCGTCGTCGTCGTTATTTTAGGAATTATCGCAGCTATCGCCGTTGTCGCGATCGGTGGGATCATCGAGAACTCGCGTAAAGACGCGATGGTCGCTGATGCGAAGCAGATGGTGAGTTCAGCGAAATTGTATACGGCATCAAATCCAGTTAAAAAGGATGCTCCTGTTGAATTGGTATTTGTAGGAAGTAAGAGTGATGGAGCAACTGGAGCTGACGGTTCTACTTACATTTCACAATTGCAAGATCCATTTGGAAAAGACTATACTACGGCCTTAGTGAAAATTACTGAGGATGGTGGGAAATATAAGTACTCAACAACATTAGTGGGTTCTAAATTTAAAATTGAAAATAAGGCAGAAGAAAATTTAAACAAAGAATCTACTAATTTAACTGCAGTTGAATAATTTTTCTCCGGCTGGCGCTGGGCTCTCGCTCAGCCTAGCCGGTTTTCTATTTTTGGCATATACTTACAAGTAAGGAAGTGACCAGTTTTGGTTGACCTCATTGGACTCATTTACAGCATCGTGCTCGGGATGATCATCACCTCGTTCACAAACGTCGTCGGGCTCCGCGTGCCACGCAAGCAGTCGATCGTGACGCCGCGGTCGCATTGTCCGTCGTGCGGACACGTCTTGTCCGCTTGGGAACTCATCCCGGTGTTCGGTTACATATTGTTACGCGGCAAGTGCCGCGGCTGTGGCGGACGGATCGCGCCGACGTACCCGCTGTTCGAACTGCTCGGGGCGGTCGGTTACGGCTATAGCTTTTGGCTGTACGGATTCTCCGGGACGACGTTGCTCGCGTTCGTCTTCTTATCGACGCTACTCGCACTGGCGATGTCTGATTTGTCGACGATGCTCGTGCCGAACGTGATTCTCATGTTTGCGGCACCACTACTGCTCATCCTCGCTTATGCGTCCGGAGCTACGTGGTGGAGCCCGCTCGCCGGGGCGGCGCTCGGATTTTCTGTCCTCGCCACCGTTTTTTTCGTCTCAAAAGGGGGACTTGGGGCCGGCGATGTCAAACTATTTACAGTGATCGGGCTCGTGCTCGGACCACGTGACGTATTGGTCGCCTTATTTTTAGCGAGCTTGATCGGAGCAGTCGTTGGACTGTTGCTCATCGGACTGAAACGGATCGGCCGCAAGCAACCGATCCCGTTCGTCCCGTCCATCGCACTCGGTACGATGCTGACGTTTTGGTTCAGCGAACGTTTTTTTGATTGGTATTTTGATTTGATGTAGGGGGAAACAAGCATGAGCCGGGCTATAGAGAAAGGAACGGTCGCGTACTTCTCGTTCGATGCGCTCAGCATCCACGGGGCCGTGATTAAACAAGGCGTCTTTAAACGAAGCGCTTCCGTCCAATTGGCGAAAGGTGCCTATGCGGAAGGTTTGATTCAAGACGAGAACGCGTTCGGACTCGCCTTTGACGAGTTGTGCCGTAAAATAAAAGTAAGAAAAGGGATGGTGTGCGCCGTCGATATGGCGGAGACGGAAGTGCTGTCCCGCAAAGTCGAGATTCCATCGAACATTCCGAAAGACGAGATCCGTGGCTATTTGTTCATGGAGATCGGCAGCTCGATCATCTTGCCGTTCGACGACGTCGCCTTCGACTACGAAGTGCTCGGCGAGACGGACATGAAGACCGAGGTCATGTTGCACGCCGTCTCGGTCGATTTGACGAAAGCGATCCGCGCCTACATGAAGAAACGCGGCTTCGCCTTGAAAAAAATCGTCCCGCGTCCGATTGCGATCGCGAACGGGGTGTCTCGACTCGAGACGCTCGACCCGCTCAAGTCAACGCTATTGTGGCACGTGACACCGTTCGCGCACCAACTACTCGTCCTCGAGGAAGGGCAGGTCCGCTTCATCCGTGCCATCGAGAATGACTTATCGTATCGTGCCGACACGACAGACGGCATCGTTACATATACGTTCAACGGCTCAAACGAGGCGTTAGCGAATCGGACCGATGAATGGTTGAATGAACTCGCCCGTTTCCTCGATTTCTACCGTTACTCGCTTCGTACGGACGGACGGCCAATCGACGAACTGATCATCTCCGGGACGGTCCCTGAACTCGATGACCTCGTCCGGACGATCGAACTGGAATCGATGGTCCCGATCAAACGCATCGATGACCCGTTGCCATTGTCGCACGCGACGCCGCTAACCCATCAGATGTTGCCGCTTCTCGGGATGGCGACGCTCGACCGCGACCATGACGCCAACTTCATCAATGCGACCGACGTGACGCTGCGTTGGCCGATCGTCGCGAGTCTGGCCGCCTTATTGATCGGCGGCGGACTGACCGGCTATCTTTATTACGAAGTGAACGGGATCGGACAGGACAAAGCACAAGTCAACGAACAGTTACAGCTCGTCCGCATCTACCAGACCGAACAAGTGAACTCGAAAGGTCAGCAAGTCATCTCGCTCGAGCAGACGGTGACCGCGCTGACGACTGAAGAGAAGCAGGCGGTCCCGGCGCTCCGTGCGCTGACCGAACAGCTGCCGCCGACAGGTTACGTCTTGACGTACAACTACGCCGACGGTTCGCTCATGAGCGTCCGGACCCAGTTTGAGACGTTACCTGACTTGAACGCGTTCCAACGAGCGTTGTTGAACGATCCACGGTTCGATAACGTCAAACTGCTCGGCGTGACGACCGAGACGAAAGCAGAAGCGGACCAAGACGCGGAAACGGATACGGGAACACCGGTTCTCAATGCGTCAGATGAGCCGCTCCCACGCTATATCGGAGAGTTTACGTTCACGTTCATCGATGCCGAACCTGAGACGCCTGAAGGCGAGACGGAACAACCCGAGGAAGATGAGGAGGTGGTGAGCGAATGAAACGTTCAACGATTTATTTGATCTTTACAATTTGTTTGTTCGCAGCCATCGCCGTCCCGTCGTACTTCGGCTACCAGTACTTTATCAACCAAGGTGAATTGAAGGCGCTCGAGCGCGAGCTGTCACTCGAACAGACGAAGCTCGAACTGTTGCGCCAAGAAGGCGAAGTCGTCGACGTCGCCGACTCGCAGCGCTTGCAGACACGCGTCCCGACGGAGCCGGCGCTCGATACGGTCGTCGAGACGTTATCGCAAGCGAGCCAGCTGTCTGACGTGCGCGTGACGAGCATCGCTTTCGCGGACGGGCTCATCGCCGAATCGGAAGTGCCGGAACCGATCGCCGAACCGGAACCGAACGATGTGAGCGCGACGGCCGAACCGGCTGAACCGGTCGAAATCACACCGGTCAACGCCTCGTCCGTCCGCTCGACGGTGTCGCTCCAAGCGGAGACGTATGAGGCGCTCGTCCTCTTCCTCGAGTCGGTCGAGTCGATGAACCGGATCCACATTTTGCGGACCGTCCAGTTCACGGGACCTGCCGAAACGGGTCCGAACACGACCGAACCGGCCGCACCGCTCGACTTCACGGTCGAACTCGATGCGTTTTACCGGCCCGACCTCGATCAACTCGTCCCGGACCGCTACGTGCCGACGCAGACGTTCCCACGAAAAGATATCCCGGTGTACGATTACACGACACCGTAAACGAGCGTCCCTTTGAAAAGGAGGGCACTGAAAAACCTCCGCTCTATCCGAGCGTGAACAGAAAAAAGGGCGATTGGACCGACTCAAGTCGGGACAATCGCTCTTTTTCCTTGCCCTTATCCTGTTTTTTCTTTTGAGAGGGTGATG
>NZ_SJUS01000036.1:0-19470 GCF_004337085.1 Exiguobacterium sp. SH5S13
ATAGCGAAGCGGCCACACCCGTTCCCATGCCGAACACGGAAGTTAAGCGCTTCAGCGCCGAAAGTAGTTGGGGGTCTCCCCCTGTGAGGATAGGACGTTGCCAGGCCATATGAAAGACGACCAAGCATCTGCTTGGTCGTCTTTTTCTATTTCTAAAACCGATTATTATTGGCTTGGCCTTCCGACAACGTGGACATTTTCCGAATGATTTGAGAAGGATTCAACAGGAATGAACACAATTCTGAACTTTCTGAACATCGTGAATTGAATTGCACTTTCGAGCCATACCTGTTACCATTACAGAAATATTTCGAAACAAAGATTTGGGTCCGATAGAGAAAGGGGCAATCGATTTTTATGTGGGAAAACAAGTTTGCAAAAGAAGGATTAACGTTTGATGACGTCTTACTCGTACCACGGTTTTCAAACGTCTTGCCAAGAGATGTAAGTCTGAGCACGAAGCTATGTGAAGGGCTTGAGTTAAACATTCCAGTCATCAGCGCTGGTATGGACACAGTGACGGAAGCACCGATGGCGATCGCCATGGCGCGTCAAGGTGGTCTTGGCGTCATCCACAAAAACATGTCGATGGAAATGCAAGCAGAGAATGTCGACCGTGTGAAACGTTCGGAGAACGGAGTCATTACGAATCCATTTTATTTGACACCAGAGCGCCAAATTTATGATGCCGAGTATTTAATGAGTAAATACCGCATTTCCGGTGTCCCAATCGTCAATTCTGAACAGGAACGGAAATTAATCGGTATTTTGACTAACCGTGACCTTCGCTTCATCAGAGACTACTCGACTGTGATCGAAGACGTCATGACGACAGAAAATCTTGTCACTGCAAAAGTCGGAACTTCTCTTGAAGAAGCAGAGCGGATTCTGCACCAACACCGCATCGAGAAGTTACCACTCGTCGACGATGCCGGCGTTTTAAAGGGCTTGATCACGACGAAAGATATCGAGAAGGTTGAGCAATTCCCTCACGCTGCGAAAGACAAACAAGGGCGCCTTCTTGTGGCGGCAGCTGTCGGGGTAACAAAAGACGCTGCTTCGCGTGCTCAAATCCTTGTCGATGCAGGCGTGGATGCGCTCGTTGTCGATACAGCACACGGTCACTCGGCTGGTGTCATCGAGAAAGTGAAAGAACTGCGTGATTTGTTCCCAACACTTCCAATCATCGCTGGTAACGTGGCGACGGCAGAAGCGACACGTGCTTTGATCGAGGCCGGCGCCTCAGTCATTAAAGTCGGAATCGGACCAGGTTCGATTTGTACGACACGGGTCGTTGCCGGAGTCGGTGTCCCTCAAATCACGGCAGTCTATGACTGCGTGACAGAAGCGCGGGAGCACGGTGTCACGGTCATCGCTGACGGTGGAATCAAGTACTCGGGCGACATCGTCAAGGCAATTGCTGCTGGCGCGAGCGCTGTCATGCTCGGCAGCCTTCTCGCCGGCGTAAAAGAGAGCCCAGGCGAGATGGAGATCTATCAAGGTCGTCAGTTTAAGACGTATCGCGGTATGGGGTCGGAAGCTTCGATGAAGCGAGGCAGTCAAGACCGTTACTTCCAAGAAGCGGATAAAAAATTCGTCCCAGAAGGCATTGAAGGACGCGTTGCTTACCGAGGCGAGCTGGCCGATACGGTGTATCAACTCATTGGTGGCCTCCGTTCGGGAATGGGCTATTGCGGCGCTGCCGACATTCGAGCATTGCGAGAAGATACGCAGTTCATTCGAATGACTGGAGCCGGCCTGCAAGAAAGCCACCCACACGATGTGCACATCACAAAAGAAGCACCAAACTATTCACGTTAACAAATAAGCCGTTGTCTCCTGAAAAGGGACAACGGCTTTTTGCTGATCATTTTTTAGCTTTAGAGACGAGGATGACCGTACCGCCTTGATCTTGCGCTGGTAAGTTCACGGTCACCTTGCCATCGCGCTTGACGACGTACGTCCGTCCGCTATAGCGGTCGACGAGCACTGTGTTCTGTTTGTGCTTTGTTTCGAACGTCGCTGTTTGAGCCGACTCTTTCGTGTTCAATCCAATGAGAATAGACTCTTTGCCGTAAGCCCGTTCAAAAATCGAATAACCGGTGTTCGAACCGCCGGCAACGACCGAACGTGTTCCTTTGCTGAAGACTTTTGAATAGTCCGCCCGAATGTTGAGCAACTTTTGATAGTGGGCGTGCATGTCTTTGCCTTCACCGTTCACCCGTTTCCAGTCAAAGTCGTAACGGTTTTCGTTAAACTCGCCTTTGTCCATGTCTAAGGCATGTTTCCCAGATTGACCGATCTCTTCTCCATAGTAGATGACCGGTTGCCCTTTCGCCGTCATTTGGAGCGAGGCTGCGACCATATGCTTACCTTCATCGCCGCGAGCACGAGAGATGAGGAAGCCATCTTCATCGTGGCTGCTGAGGAACTGGCCGAGTGTCGCTTCGTTCGAGAGTTGGGTATTCCGGTATTGAAGAGCGCTCTCGACCCCATCAATGTTCCCGTTGATGAAATTTTCCGCTTGGTACTTGAAGTCGAAATCAAGCAACGAATCCATCTGGCCGCTCCGGAGATAGCCGCCTGTGTTGTTCACACTCGCCCCGTAATGCTCACCAATCATTTTAAAGTCTGGCTTGAGCGCGGTCAGTTCATTCTTAAACGATTTCCACGTCGTCGCATCCACATGCTTGACCGTATCGACACGGAAGTAATCAATCGTGTTTCCTTGTTTCGTCTTCGAACGCTTGATCCAGTCAGTCTGCCATTTGACGAGTTGTTCACGGACGGCAGCTTCCTCTGTCTTAAAGTCAGGAAGGCCGGAGAGCGACATTTTCAAATCGTTCCCGTCGACAGGCGTGTCCCGAATCATGCCTTTAAAGGCATCACGTTCCTTGTTCGTAGGGAAATTCGTCGCCCCTGTGCTGTCGGCGCCTGGTTCCATTCCGTAGCCTGGGTGGTTCAAGACGACGTCGACCATGATCTTGATGCCGCGTGCGTGGGCCGCATCGATCAGGCGATGGAACGCCTGCATGTCTCCGAGATGTTCATCAAGTTTCTCGAAGTTTTTGGCCCAGTAACCGTGATAGCCGTATTGAGAGCCATCTTTACCGTAGCGGAGATCCCAATCGATATTATCGACGATCGGGGTGATCCAAATCGTGTTGATCCCGAGCTTGTCGAGATAGTCGAGTTTTTTTGTGATCCCGGCGAAATCGCCGCCGTGATACGACTCGAGATGATCTTGGTCATAATATTCACCGTTCGGATTATTGTTCGTCTTGTCGCCATCGTGGAAACGGTCCGTCAACATGAAGTAGATCCGGGCTTCGTCCCAGTCAAACGCTTGCTTGTCTTTCATCGTGACCGGTCGGACGTTTACGGAAGCCGTCGTTTTATGGACGTTGCCATATTGATCCACGGCCGTGATCGTCAACGTTTTGTTGCCTGGCTTGACCGTATCTTTGACCGCGATCGTCTGTTTATTGAGCGCCGGATCGATTGAAAGTTTAGCCGGTCCACCAAGCGGGCGGGCATCGATATAGAGTTCGCGAAGCGTCACGCCTTCTGGTAACGTCGGTTTGACGTGAACGACGGCATTCTCCCGCGAACTGATCGCTTTCGGTGCGATCGAAGACGTGAGTTTGACGGCCGGACGACGGTATTCGACGGTTGACGCTTCAAAATAGGGATCCGTCACTTCGGTCGTGACGCCGTCTTTCGTGACGAGGAACGTATAGTCATGCGTCCCTTCCGGAAGACGGACGGTATGACGGTACCATTCGTTCTTGTCCTCATACGTCATCGGATAGGTCACGCCATTTACGTTTAAGGCGACACGGTCGAGTTGATCGAGCTGTCCTGCCTCGTACAAGTCTTTGTCCCGATAGAAGAACGTGACGGTCCCGTCCTCGAACACCGGTCCTTGAATGGTTGGTACTTGATGGAAGACGCCTTGGCCGCTCGCGACGACGACTTTCGTGACACGATCGTTTCCGAGTTTCACGTAACGGTCTTCACCGTAAGCGTCCTTGACCGCCCAATCGGTTCCTTTACGGATGACAAATCCGACGTTCGTCGCATCTTTCCCGACTGGAATTCGGAAAATGGCGCCGTCTTCCGTAATTTTGTAGGGATCCACTTGTCCATCTTTGACACCGGTGCTCCACGTCCACAAGTTCCAATCGGTATAGTCTTGATCGGCACGGACGTACAGCATTTCGATGTATCGCTGCGTCTTCCATGGATCAGCCAGCTCCGTGACGGTCTTGAACGAAGTCGTCAGCGCGGGTAGCGTCGTGGTCGATAAGTTACCTTTGACGGCTCCGGCTGGCAATGTGGCCGTGTACGTCTGACCGAGTCCGAGTTTGCTCGTCGGCGTGACAGTCACGATCGAACCGTTTGCTTCAGCAGTAAACGGGACAGCCGTTTCTCCGCTTATCAAGCTGACGTTCGAGGCGTCTAACGTCACCGGTTCATTGAACGTCCAGGTGATGGGAGCAGATACGTCGGCAGCTTCAGACTGATTCGCTGGGTCGACATTCGTTACTTCAAGCTGCATCACCGTCTCGACGCCGCTGAGCGTATAGGCCGGGCTGTACACAGATTGAGTCGACGGGTTGGCCGAGACGTTCCAGCTGTCGGCTAGTTTGTTAGATTCGTTGCTCGGAATCGTATCGAACGCACCGTGTTCACCGGCATTGTTTCCGCTGAGGACGGTGAGAGCACGGACCGTGTCGTCATTTTTCAAACCGAGCAGCGACAACGGGATTTTCCCTTCGAATCCTGTCGTCCGGTCGAGGGCGAACGAAGCACCGTTCAAGTTTGCCAAGTTCGCGAGCGGGGTCGTCTTCCCAGCTTCATAGAGCGCGGCTTCTTTGACAGACTTGTCTCCATCGACACGAAGTAAAATGTGATACTGCGGTTTTTTGTCTGTTTGACTAAAGTTGAACGGGTAACCGAGCGGGTTCGTGGCGACGCCAGAATCTTCATCGTTCACTTGGAGGGCGATGTTTATGTATTGGCCGTTGTCGCCCCAGTTCGGGACGTTGAACGCATCGACATAGAAGTACAGGTTCGTTTTGTCATTTTGAAGATAAAGATTGCCGAGATCGAAGCCTTGCCAACCAACATCTGCCGATGACGCCAGCGCCGAGACGTCTGTCCAATCGGTTTTATTCCCATCGACTGCCACCGCCGTCGGTTCGGCCAAGACGTTCACCGGGACACCAGCTTGAATGAGCAGGACAGAAGATAAGAGTAATGTCGTCGTACGTCGTGCCGTATTGTTCTTCTTCATGAGAGCACCTCTTTCGTAAAATAGGTCGTCTACAGGGCAACGGATTGTCAATTTTGTGCAAGCGGTTCCAGAAATAGTTTAGCCGATTATGTAAGCGCTCACAATATGTTTTTTGAAAAACAATAAAACGTCCTTCGTGTGGAAGGACGCTCAGTTAGAGATATAAGGTGTTGTCTGCACGAGCTCTCCCTTGACGATTAATCGTTCCGTCGCATCGAACGTGCATGTGATCAAGGTAATGGTCGCATCTGTCGTCTCGTCAAGCACATCGACCCGTGTCGGGGGAACGGTCTCGAGTGAATCCGTCCGGTATTGATACGTGTTCGTCAAATCGGTCACGTAAATCATCGTTCCCGTCGTGATCGTATGGAGCGGTCCGAACAAGGCTGTCGGACTTTGGGTGTAATGACCGGCTAGTGCGTAATTCCCACGCCCCATCTGTTGGGAAGCGCGCATCGTCCCAGCCCCGACCGCCAAATTCTCATTGTCGAGACCGTACAAAATTGGTAATTCTAAATCGATATCTGGAATCGTGATCATGCCGATTGTCGGCAAATCATGAAATCGATTGCGCACGTTTAACAAGTCGTCCCACGATAACGGTTCGACCGTTTCGAAGTCGAATTCGCCCCGATCCGGCTGTTGGAGTTGAATCGCTTCAGTCACACGTTTGCTGTTCGAGGTGGCGACACGGTCTTTCCACCATGACTCGGTCAAAAAGAGGCTACCGATCAACAAACAGACGATGCCGATGACGTAGCGTGAGCGTCTGATCATTGTTTCATCGCGAGGTTTTCCCATATGGCCCTCCCTTCCCGATATTCCAACAGGCCATCAACTGGTCGATTGCCGTTTGTAACGTCGCTTCAGGCAGGGCGGCGAAACCAAACAGCAGTTGCGGTCTCGTGTCGCGTGAATTGATACGATAGTCGGCCATCGCCTTGATACGAATGCCTGACTGTTCAGCGAGTTGCTTCAATTGCTCGCTAGTTTGCGCTGTATCGACCGAGAGGACGATGTGGAGACCAGCGCTGGCGCCAGTGATTGTGACGAGCGGCTCGTATGGTTTGAACGCAGTGATCACGGTCTCAAGTTTGCGGCGGTATGTTTTGCGCATCCGGTTCAAATGTTTCTCGAAATCGCCGCTCGCCATAAACTCGGTTAGCGTATGTTGCTCGAAACGCGGCACGCTGCAGGTGAAATGGCGATACCGTTCCCGATAGCGGTTTAACAGTGGGGGCGGAAGCACCATGTAACCGATGCGGAGCGAAGGCATGAGCGACTTCGAAAACGTGCTCAAATAAACGACACGTTCGTTTTGGTCCATGCTTTGCAACGAAGGAATCGGTTTGCCGCTGTAACGAAACTCGCTATCGTAATCATCTTCAATGATGTACGTTTGCCGCTCGGACGCCCAGTTGAGGAGGCGCTGGCGACGGCTGACGGACAGGATCGTACCGGTCGGGAACTGATGGGCCGGGGTCACATAAACCGCATCGATTGCCTCTGCCTCGAGTCGGTCGACAAGGACCCCGCTGTCGTCGACCGGGAGCGGGACGTAGCTTCGATTTTGGTGTTCGAACAGCTGTCGCGTGAGCGGATAGCCCGGGTCTTCAATCCCGAACGTCGTCGCGTCGGTGAGCAAGTCGAGCAGTTGAGGCAACAATTGCTCGGTCCCAGAACCGACGATGATCTGCTCGGGCGAACAATGAACGCCACGGGAGTGATACAAGTACGTGGCGATTTCTTGGCGGAGCACGAGATCGCCTTGCACCGACCCGAGTGCGAGCAGTTCATGATTCTCCTCGGCGACGACTTGTTTCAAGTGACGGCGCCAACGTTCGAACGGGAATGCGGTCGTATCGATCTGACTCGGGTATAAGTCGAACGTGTATGTTTTTTTCGTCGGAAGCGGTTCGATCGTGCTGGTGCCACGCCTGACGTACAGCTCTTCTTGCGGCAAGACGTAAAACCCTTTCCGTGGCAGCGACTCGATATATCCTTCAGCAAGCAGCTGGGCGTAAGCGAGCTCGACCGTCGTTTGCGAGACGTCCAAAAATTGGCCGAGCTTCCGTTTTGACGGCAGTTTCGTCCCGGTCATGAGCGTGTCATTGACGATCGCTTGCCGGATGTGTAAATAGAGCTGTTCATAAAGCGGGGTGCTCGATTCGGGCTCGAGCGAGAATGTGAGCATATCCATAAGTTGTCCTTTCTTCTGTCAGCCGAAGAAAACATAGAGCACGAATCCGATGACGAGAATGAACGAAATCAGTCCAGGCTTCCCGTAAAAGGAACGGTTTTCCGCTTGATCTCGCGGGTTCCATTGGTCCATAAAACATTCCTCCCTTATACGTAATAAGATTCGAGGAAACGAGCATGAACCCTTCTCTTAAAACTGACCACTTTAAAAAACATAAAACTGGCACTTTCAATATAGTCAAATCAATCTATACTTGCAAGTAGACTAGCTTAATGGAGGCGATTTATATGGAAAAGAGACAAGTAGGGACAGATAAAGTCAAACGTGGAATGGCCGAAATGCAAAAAGGTGGCGTCATCATGGACGTCATCAACGCTGAACAGGCGAAGATTGCTGAAGCAGCAGGAGCCGTGGCAGTCATGGCGCTCGAGCGCGTACCATCAGACATTCGTAAAATGGGTGGCGTCGCCCGGATGGCAGACCCGACAATCATCGAAGATGTCATGGGAGCGGTATCTGTACCGGTCATGGCGAAATGCCGCATCGGACATATCGCCGAAGCCCGTGTCCTTGAATCGATGGGGGTCGATTTCATCGACGAGAGCGAAGTGTTGACACCGGCCGATGAAGAGTTCCATCTTTACAAGCGTGATTACAATGCGCCGTTCGTCTGCGGAGCGCGTGACCTCGGAGAAGCTTCACGCCGCATCGGTGAAGGTGCAGCGATGATTCGGACAAAAGGTGAGCCAGGGACAGGAAACATCGTCGAAGCGGTTCGTCACATGCGTACTGTCCAAGCACAAGTGAAACGCTTGCTTTCAATGAGCATCGATGAAGTGATGACAGAAGCGCGCGACCTTGGTGCACCGTTCGAAGTGCTCATGCAAATTCGTGAAGCGGGCCGTCTTCCGGTCGTCAACTTCGCAGCAGGTGGTATCGCGACGCCGGCAGACGCGGCACTCATGATGCACCTCGGTGCGGACGGCGTCTTCGTCGGATCAGGTATCTTCAAAGCAGAGAACCCAGAGAAATTTGCCCGTGCCATCGTTGAAGCGACGACATACCATGACGACTACGAGCGAATCGCTCACTTGTCAAAAGGTCTTGGCGAAGCGATGAAAGGACTCGACGTCCGCACGCTCAAACCAGAAGAGCTCATGGCGCCGCGAGGTTGGTAAGATGACGACGATCGGTGTACTCGGAATGCAAGGTGCGATTCGTGAACACGTCCGCATGCTCGAGGCGCTCGGTGCAGATACGCTCGTCGTCCGTTCGGTCGATGACTTGGACCGCATCGACGGACTCGTCTTGCCAGGCGGAGAGAGCACGGCGATGCGTCGTCTGCTCGACCGCTATGACCTGCTCGAACCGCTTCGTGCGAACACATCGTTGCCGATGTTCGGCACATGTGCCGGACTGATTTTACTCGCGACCGAAGTGGAAGGGTATGATGCCCACCTTCGCAAAATCCCGATGACCGTCAAGCGCAACGCGTTCGGACGTCAAGTCGACAGTTTCGAGGTCGATTTACCGGTCAAAGGAATCGATGACGCGGTTGAAGCCGTATTCATCCGGGCCCCGCAAGTAGCAACGGTTGACGCTAACGTTGAAGTCCTCGCCGAGGTCGAAGAAGCGATCGTTGCAGTACGCTACGACAAATATGTTGCCTGTTCGTTCCATCCAGAACTGACGGATGACTTGTCGATGCACCGCTACTTCTTAGAAATCGTCGAGGCGACGAAGCATCAACTCGCATGAGTCGAAGACTCCCTGTAACTAGGGGGTCTTTTTCTGCTACACTGTAACGAGACACGTACAGAAAGGGGCAAGACTGTGAAAGATAAATGGATTGTATCGGTGCTCATATGCGCTGTCCTTATAACTATTGTTTCTCCGATGAACGCTTCAGCAGCGCCTAAAGTCGAAGCGAGCGGTGCGATGCTCGTCGATATGACGACCGGGCAGGTTCTTTTTTCGAAAGATGAAGATGCGATGCTCCCACCGGCGTCGATTACAAAGCTGATGACCACTTTCCTCGTTCGGGAGGCAGTCGAGTCAGGAGAACTGAGTTGGAACGAAGAAGTGACGCCGAGTGAAGCGGCATTGGCCTTGACGCGTAAACCAGGGCTCGCCCGCATCCCGCTCGTCAATAAACCGTATACAGTCAAGGAACTATATGACGTGGCGCTCATCCGCTCGGCGAACGAGGCCGCGGTGACACTGTCCGAGGCGGTGGCGGGGTCGGAAGACGCGTTCGTTCAACAGATGAACGAGCGGGCGACCGAGCTCGGCATGACCCAGACGACGTTCGCGAACGTCTCGGGACTAGATTCTGTATCAGCAGGTCGTCCAGGAGAAAACTTGACGTCGGCGAATGATTTGATGAGGCTGGCGCTCGCCTACTTGACGAAATTTCCGGATGTGCTCGACGTGACGAAGCGAGCGTATGTCGACATTGACGGCGTCAGATTCGAAGCGACGAATCGGATGCTTTCAGGCCGCGATTTGGCGTATCCAGGGATGCTCGGTTTTAAGACGGGCACGACGGATGACGCCGGTTATTGCTTCATCGGCGTATCGACACGAGATGGTCGGACCGTACTCTCCGTCGTCCTTGGGGCCGAGACGGACAACGGGCGCTATGAGGCGACGAAAGCACTTCATGAGTTCGCTTATCGCGACTTTGTCATGACACCGATTTTACGGACCGGAGAAATCGTGCCGGAGAATGTATTCGTCGCCGAGGGAGAAGTTGAAACGGTAGCTGCGCGGACGACAGCGGCGTTCGAAGTGCTCGTCGAGAAAGGACAAGCCGTCCCTGAACCAGTCTATGACCTTCCGGACACGAAAGCACCGGTCGCAGTCGATCAACAAGTCGGGACGGTCACGATTGAACCTTCAGAGAGCGTCCGCTATCTTGACGGCGAGAGTCCGCCGACAGGAACACTTGTGACTGCCGAATCAGTCGAGACCGCTTCATTTTTGACTCGGATGAGCCGGGCCTTCGCAGACTTTTTAGAGGAGGTTCGACTCGTCCTAGGAAAACTGAGTCTTGTCGATAGAGTCGAGATGTTGTAAAGTAAGATTAATTCAATGACAGATGCAACGATGAGGAAAAGTACGTTACAGTCATCTACTTACAGAGAGCTAGTGGTTGGTGCAAACTAGTGGGACGACGTAACTGAATCGGCCTCGGAGCATTGACTTGGAAACAAGTCACGTCACGCACACGTTACGTGCATCGAGTGGCCTAGTTTTAGGCAACGAGGGTGGCAACGCGGATCCAAGGTGGTTCGTCCCTTTCCTACGGGAAAGGGGCGTGCCACCTTTTTTATGCAAAAAAGGAGGAACTAGTTATGTTAGACATCAAACGATTACGTCAAGATTTTGAAGGGATTAAAACCAAGCTCGCCCAACGCGGTGAAGACTTGAGTGCGCTCGACCGTTTCCCGGAGTTAGAAGAGAAACGCCGGGACCTCATCAACGAGGTCGATGTGAAGAAAGCAAAACGAAATGAAGCGACGAAACAAATCGCTGAGCTCAAGCGCAACAAGCAAGACGCGGAAGCACCGATCCTTGAAACACGCCGCCTTGGTGATGAGATCAAGTTGCTCGACGAGGAATTACGTGAAGTGGAAGCCGAGTTGAACATGATTCTCCTCAGCATCCCGAACATCCCGCATGAATCAACGCCGATCGGTGAAACAGAAGACGACAACGTCACGATCCGCGAAGTCGGAACGAAGCCCGAGTTCGATTTTGAGATGAAACAGCATTGGGACGTGATGGAAGACTTGAAAATTGTCGACGTCGAACGCGCCGGTAAAGTGACGGGAAGCCGTTTCGTCTTCTATAAAGGATTAGGTGCTCGCTTAGAACGGGCGTTGATCAACTTCATGATGGATATGCATGCCGATGAGCACGGCTATTCTGAAGTGCTCCCACCGTACATGGTTAACCGTGACGCGATGACAGGGACGGGTCAGTTGCCTAAATTTGAAGAAGATGCGTTCAAAGTGGCCGACACGAATTACTTCCTCGTCCCGACAGCGGAAGTACCGGTGACGAACATGCACCGCGATGAGATTATCGCTGAAGCGAACTTGCCGATCACGTATACAGCTTACAGCGCTTGCTTCCGTTCAGAAGCGGGATCTGCCGGTCGTGACACACGCGGTCTCATCCGTCAGCACCAGTTCAACAAAGTCGAGCTCGTCCGCTTCGTCAAACCAGAAGAGTCTTACGAGCAACTCGAGTTGTTGACAGGACACGCGGAAGAAGTGTTGAAACGCCTCGGTCTTCCATATCAAGTACTCAGCATGTGTACAGCCGACCTCGGTTTCACCGCAGCGAAGAAGTACGATATTGAAGTATGGATGCCGGCTCAAGGTGTATATCGCGAGATCTCATCTTGCTCAAACTTCGAGGACTTCCAAGCGCGTCGTGCCGGGATCCGCTTCCGTCGTGATGTGAATGCCAAACCGGAGTTCGTGCATACACTCAACGGTTCAGGGCTTGCCGTCGGTCGGACCGTCGCCGCCATTTTAGAGAACTTCCAACAAGCCGATGGATCGGTCGTCATCCCAGAAGCGCTGCGTCCATACATGGGCGGAATTGAAAAAATTGAACTTCCCCGTTAAACGAGGAATGGCCTATCCGAACGTATCATTCCGGATAGGCTTTTTTTTAAATGTTTTTTTACAAAAGGGTTTGACATCTGCTTGCTGAGTTGGTACTATAAATCATGTCGAGCGAGATGTTTGTTCGTCAACTGCATACGAGCCGTGGAGGTGTACCCAAGTGGTTTAAGGGAACGGTCTTGAAAACCGTCAGGGGTGTAACAGCCCGCGTGGGTTCGAATCCCACCACCTCTTCCATTTTTATTTAGAGGCTCAACAATTGCATACATCGTGGAGGTGTACCCAAGTGGTTTAAGGGAACGGTCTTGAAAACCGTCAGGGGTGTAACAGCCCGCGTGGGTTCGAATCCCACCACCTCTTCCACTTTCTTTTTTTTTACACTTTTTTCAGCTTGGAGTTGTACCCAAGCCCGGCTGAAGGGGACGGACTCGAAATCCGTTAGGAGTCGTAAGGCTCGCGTGGGTTCGAATCCCACCAACTCCGCTTTTTAGGCGTCTGCACAGGCAGATGCGTTTTTTTTTTGTCGTAGACTACGGTCTGCGGCTTTTTTTGTTTGTGGCGAAACAGCGAAAAGCGGCTAATCTCGGCTTGAATCGGGAATCTTAATAAGGTAGAGACTGGTGGCGCGTTAGGAAGGAGAGGAGCGTCATGGACTGGATTGAAGCGTATGTCGATGAAGTGGTCAGGCATGTCCCGCCGAAGCGGAGAGACGAAGCTGCCGTTGCTATTAGGGAGGATATCGAAGCGAAGCTGCCGGATCAGCCGACCGAGACGGAAGTGAAGCGCGTGCTCGAACAGATGGGACATCCGGCCATCGTTGCTGCGCGTTATAAAGACGGCCAGTATTTGATTGGACCTAAGTTTTTCCCGATGTATGTCAATGTGGTCAAGCTCGTCGTCCCGATCGTGATGGCTGTAGTCTTCTTCGGTTTGCTCATGGCGAGCATCCCGACATTCTCGGGACCGGCCATGCCGACAATCGGAATCTTTCTCACGAATTTGTTCGACACGTTATGGGACGTTGGGATTCAACTCGTCTTTTGGATCACACTCGTCTTCTTTTTGATTGAGCGTTACGCGCCGAGCGATGCGGTCGCCCCTGACATGAGTTGGAAGGTGTCCACATTGCGTGATCGGGACCGCGGGGGACGGATCAGTAAATTGGATGCCGGATTCGGATTGTTCTTTACGGCGGTTTGGTTCGGGGTGTATTTGAACGCCGAGCGGTTTCTCGGGATTTATGAGTCGACAGGGGACGGTTTTTCGATGATTGTCCCGATTTTTAATCAATCGTTCTTGTTTGAAGTGGTCTGGTTGTTCTTAGCCGTCATTTTGCTTCAAGTCGTCCTCGGTGTTTGGAAATGGGTGAAAGGACGTTGGACGTATGCACTCGCCTCGTTCAATTTGATCTATAACGTGGCCTCAGCCGCCTTTATCATTTGGATGGCGGGTTCGTCGCGCTTGTTCGACCCGCGCTTTATCGACTGGGTCGAACTAAATGTCCCGAACGACGTGTTCTCGTTCGGGTGGGTGTTCGGATTGGTCGTGGCCATCACGATTCTGGCGGCTGTGTTTGATGCGATTGACGGATACCGGAAGGCTTGGAAAACACCGACACATCGAAAACGCCCGATTGCCCAGCCGTAAAAAAGATGATGCCTCGCTTTTGAGCGGGGCATCATCTTTTTATCTTACTTTTGCTTCACGGGCGACTGTCAATTGTTTCCCGATTTTTTCAAGAATGAGTTCGACTGAATCCGGATCGTTAATCAAGTCATATTCTTCAATTGATAGACGAAGTACCGGGCACAAGTTGAAGTTGTTGATCCATTCCGTGTAGCGGGCGTACATTTCTTCCCAATACGCGATCGGTGTTTGTTGTTCCATCTCACGGCCACGCAGCTGAATGCGGTCGAGCACTTGCTCGAATGAGCCTTCGAGATAGATCAGTAGATCAGGGTGCGGGAAGAACGGCGTGAGCACCATCGCTTCGAACAGGCTTGAGTACGTCTCGTAATCTGTCGGCGACATCGTGCCTTTTTCATAGTGCATCTTCGCGAAGATGCCTGTATCTTCATAAATCGAACGGTCTTGAATGAAGCCGCCGCCGTATTGGAAGATTTTCTTCTGTTCTTTGAACCGCTCTGCCAAGAAGTAGATTTGAAGATGGAAGCTCCAACGCTCAAAATCATGATAGAATTTATCGAGGTATGGGTTCGTGTCCACTTTCTCGAGAGAAGTGCGGAAATTGAGGGCGTCGGCAAGCGAGTTCGTGATTGTCGATTTACCGATTCCGACCATTCCACCGATCGTAATGATCGTGTCATTCGGAATGTTATATTTTTCATTCAGGGTCATTTTAGTTGGGCTCCTTTAGTCAATTCTAGTTCGCGTTCAATCGTCGTGAGAACGTGCGTCAAATCGTCCGGGTTTTGGACAAAATCAAGTTCGTCTCCGCTGAACGAAAGAATCGTCACTTCGGGGTGAGTCGCACGGTACGATTCGACAAACGTTTCGTAATCCCGAGCGAGTTGTTCGAGGTAGTCGCGAGACATGTTCTCTTCTACTTCACGTCCACGCAACGCTACACGTTTCATAAGCGTCTCGATACTGGCGTGCAAGTAAATGACGACATCGGGTTTCGGCATATCATGTGTCAAAATCTTATAGATTTGCTCATACTTGTTCAAGTGGGCTGGTCTCAGCGAACGGTGGGCAAAAATCAAGTTCTTGAAAATATGATAGTCTGAAACGACGGATTGCTGTTGGCTCAAGTGGTGTTTGTGGATATCGTCTAATTGCTTGAATCGATTGCATAAGAAGAACATTTCCGTTTGGAAACTCCATTCTTCGATATCTTCATAAAACTTGCCGAGAAATGGGTTTTCTTCTACAATTTCATTCAGCATCTGCATTGAAAAGTGCTGACTGATGATATGGGCCAGTGACGTTTTCCCGACACCAATCGGTCCCTCTACCGTTATAAACATATGATGTCATCCTCCATTATCCAAAGTGCAAGTTCCATTCTAGCACACAATGAAGAAGATAGGGCGAGCGAAATGATTTTCATTTTTTTTCATACTATGTGACAAGAAACGGGGTGTTAATATGGAACGAGATGAACGATTTATGAGGCTCGCCATCGCCGAAGCAAAGAAGGCGGAAGCGATCGGGGAAGTCCCGATCGGTTGTGTCATCGTTAAAGGAGAAGACGTGATCGCGACCGGCTATAACCGGCGTGAAACGGATTTATTGGCGGCGGCGCATGCCGAGATGATTGCGATTGAATCAGCGAATACGGTACTCGGTAACTGGCGGCTTGAAGACTGTGAACTGTTCGTGACGTTAGAGCCTTGTCCGATGTGCGCGGGTGCGATCATCCTCTCGCGCGTGAAGCGTGTCGTGTTTGGTGCCCGCGATCCCAAAGGCGGATGTTGCGGGACACTCATGAACCTTCTTCAAGACGATCGGTTCAACCATCAAGCCGAAGTGACCGAAAACGTTTTAGCAGAAGAATGTGGAGAGCTACTAACAACCTTCTTCCGCAGCCTTCGAGAACGGAAGAAGCAGGCTCGGCTTGAACAGAGAGGTTGCAACGCATCTGATTAAACAGTATAATGTAATAGCACTCGAAGAAGTGCTTAACTTCATTTACCCATTTGCCGTGCTAGGCGGGGAGGTAGCGGTGCCCTGTAACTCGCAATCCGCTATAGCGAGACTGAATTCCGATTCGAGGGAGTGCATTGGTGTGGCCCGTCCTCGTGTAAGTGGCGTTGACGTCTGAGTCCTGCGCAACGGTCACCCATGAACCAGGTCAGGTCCGGAAGGAAGCAGCCTTAAGTGGTGACGTACCGTGTGCCGCAGGGGTGCTTGGGCCGAGCAAACTGCATGAGTAACGCACATTGACGTGCTTTCAGAAATCGGTGCGCGGCAGATTTATTTAATAACTTTAATCTACGGCCCCAGGGTTGTAGATTTTTTTGTATGATGAAATAAAAGATGAAACGATGAAAGGAGGCGGGGACATGGCGTATCAAGCATTGTATCGGGTCTATCGTCCGCAGTCATTCCAAGAGGTAGTCGGTCAAATACACATCACACGCACGATTCAAAATGCGTTACTCGAAGAACGGATGTCACACGCTTATTTATTCTCTGGTCCGCGAGGTACGGGGAAGACGAGCCTCGCGAAGATTATCGCGAAGGCAATCAACTGCGAAACGGCGCCGACGAGGGAACCGTGTAATACGTGCCCGACCTGTGTGGCGATTACGGAAGGGACGAGCCCGGACGTATTCGAAATCGATGCCGCTTCAAACAACGGGGTCGATGAGATCCGCGAAATTCGAGACAAGGTCAAGTATCCGCCTTCGCAAGCGCGTTATAAAGTGTACATTATCGATGAAGTGCATATGCTTTCGACTGGGGCGTTCAATGCGCTATTGAAAACGTTAGAAGAACCCCCACCCCATGCAATCTTCATTTTAGCGACGACGGAGCCCCATAAGATTCCGGCGACCATCATCTCACGTTGCCAACGTTTCGATGTGAAGCGGCATGAAGTCGGTCAACTCCAGACACGAATGGCTTACATTTTGAACGACCAAGATTATGACTATGATCCAGAAGCGCTCAAACTGATTGCCCGTGCTGCTGACGGTGGGATGCGTGATGCATTGAGTCTGCTTGACCAAGCGCTTGCGTTTAGTGACGGCCGTTTGACGGAAGAGGCAGTGCTCGAAGTGACGGGTGCGGTTACAGATGACGCTCTCCTTGATATGGCCTATGGATTGCAACAGAGACAACTCGATCAAATTCTGAAGACGCTTGAGACGATGTTGCGTGAAGGGAAGGACTTGAAACGGTTTATCGAAGATCTCGTGTTCGTGCACCGTGATGCCCTTCTATTAAAAGCATCTCCACAAGCGGTAGACTTACTAGAGCGAGCCCGTCCGAACGAGACGTTCCGCCAATTCGTGGAAACGACCTCGACGGACGAGCTGTTTCAAGTGATCGAAGAATTGAATGAGTGTCAGCAACAAATGCGCTTATCCAACCATCCGAAAGTATTGGTCGAGCTGACGTTCATTCGCATCGCCGAACAAGGACGAACGATGACCGAGCAAATGAAGCAACTTCAAGACCAAGTACGTGAATTGAGTCGTGAGTTGAATGAAGTGAAGAAAAATGGGGTAGCGGTCACAGAGACCGCTGCCGAGAAACCGAAAGTGATGAAGCGGACGCAAGTTCGTGTTCCGAAAGAGCGGATCCGCCAGTTGTTGCAACGGGCTGAGCGGCAGCATTTGAATGCGATCCGTGATAGTTGGGAAGACATTATGGTCAACATCCGCACGGTGGACGGCCCGATTTTCGCGCTGTTCTATGAGAGTGAAGCTGTCCTTTGTGCAAGTGACACCTTACTGGTACAATTTAAAGATGGGATGACATGGCACTACGAGCAGGTCAGTTCGAACGGCCGGACCCGCGATGTGATCGAGCAAGCGTTGTTCGAAGTGACGGGGATCCGTCGAGAAATCATGGCCGTGCTCGAGAGCGATTGGGTCGAGTTAAAAAACGAATTCATCCTTCGTAAACAATCCGAACGTTCAGACCATAAAGAAGAGAAGGTCGAAGAAGACCCGCTCATTGTTCAAGCTGTCGAACGATTTGGAGATGTCGTTGAAATCGAAGAAGTTTAAAAGGAGGCGCTCGATATGCGTGGAATGGGAAACATGAACAACATGATGAAGCAGATGCAGAAAATGCAAAAAGATATGGCGAAAGCGCAAGAAGAGTTAAAAGACTTGACGGTTGAAGGCACAGCCGGAGGCGGGATGGTCAAAGTGATCGTCAGTGGCCACAAAGAAGTAATGGATATCATCATCGCGGAAGAAGCGGTCGACCCAGATGACGTCGATATGTTGCAAGACCTTGTTCTAGCGGCTGTTAATGACGCGATGAAACAAGCCGACCAACTCGTCAACGATAAGATGGGACGTTTTACGCAAGGGATGAACCTTCCAGGTTTTTAAGTGAAGAAAGGAAAGATGCGAGTTGCAATACCCTGAAGCAATCGGACGCTTGATTGAAAGCTTTACAAAGTTGCCAGGAATTGGTCCGAAAACTGCCATTCGGCTAGCGTTCCATGTATTAGATATGGAAGAGGACGATGTATTGACGTTCGCCAAGGCGCTTGTCAGTGCGAAGCGTGATATTAAATACTGTACAGTGTGTGGACATATTACGGACGTCGATCCGTGTGCGATCTGTAAAGATTCGCACCGAGATGAAACGATCATCTGTGTCGTGCAAGATTCACGAGACGTCATTGCAATGGAGAAGATGCGGGAATATCGAGGGAAGTACCATGTGTTACATGGGGCGATTAGCCCGATGGAAGGGATTGGACCTGAAGATATTAACGTATCGAGTTTGCTGACGCGTCTGCAAGAGAACGAAGCGGTCAGTGAAGTGATTTTGGCGACCAACCCGAACATTGAAGGGGAAGCTACGTCGATGTATCTATCGAGACTGCTCAAACCGACCGGGATTAAAGTGACGCGTCTGGCGCACGGGCTTCCTGTCGGGGGCGATTTAGAGTATGCGGATGAAGTAACCCTCTCCCGAGCGATGGAAGGTCGCCGAGAACTATGAGGTGGTTTCGCAAACCTTTGCGGGATAGTTATGATCAACGGTTTCTAAGAGAACTCTTAGATGCGAAGGCGAAGTACGAAGCGAAGCGCCACATGCTTGAAGTGAGCGTTGAAGACACTGGTGAACTGGCTGCCCAAGTGAAGCAGGCTGAAGCACTATACTTTTTTTATCTAAAGGAAGCAAAGCGACGACAAGTGTCCCTTTCTAATTTACGAACTTGAGACGAGGCGAAAGTCTCGTCTTTTTTTTCTCTATATAATGAAGGAACTGGGGAGGGGAACGTCGCAGACTATAAAAAAACAAAGAATGTTTCTTGTTTTTAAAGTTTTTTTGATAAAGCTATTGCACAGTTAAAGTTTTATTGATATATTAATAGACGTCGCCGAGAGCGAATGAAAAAAATAATCTTAAAAAAGTTATTGACCATTTGGTTGAAACTTGTTAAGATATCTAAGTCGCCAAAGTGCGGCAGACGAACTTTGAAAACTGAACGATGAGGCAAAAAAGTTTTACAAGTTTTGATTGAAGCGCAAGCTTCGTCATTTTTAAGAGCTATATCAAATTCTTTGGAGAGTTTGATCCTGGCTCAGGACGAACGCTGGCGGCGTGCCTAATACATGCAAGTCGAGCGCAGGAAATCGACGGAACCCTTCGGGGGGAAGTCGACGGAATGA
>NZ_SJUS01000037.1:0-15865 GCF_004337085.1 Exiguobacterium sp. SH5S13
ATCATAAAAAATCCCTCACTTCGGATCATGTCTCACACTCCATTTTCAGGTTGTCAGAATCATTATCCGTTAATTTGAGGGATTTTTAATACGTTGATATAAGGGATTTTAACAGCGTTGATTACAGTTAAAGCACGATTGAATGTAGAATACCGTTTTTCTAATTCGATCGGCCTTGAACTCTATTGTTTATAAAATTAGTAGTGGGGGTCTTTATATGCCGGAAGCAGGAAATTCATATGTTCTTACATTGAAGCAAGCGTATTTAGAATGGGGTACGCACAGGCATACGAGTACTAGGGGAAATGTTTATGGAGAAGGATATCTTCATATTCCTTCCCACATCGCAAGAGAATACAATATCTTTAACAGTAATCAGGAAGGAGCGAATATTTTATACAATTGCAATTCTGTTTCCTAATGTCTTCATTTCTGTAGGTTATGAACAAGGACTGAACTGTCTTTAGACGGGGAACAGGTTTATATAAAAATCGGAAAGGATGAGACGTGATGGACGACATGCGATTGGATGACTATGCGTTTAAAGGGTTGGATCCGTTCGTCCGGACGGTGTTTTCGGAACTGATGGAACATCCGGAGTGGATGCGTGTCGTCGACAAGGAACATTACGTCGAGAAGGTCGTCCGTTTCGACGAGGGGCGAAACTCGCCTTACTTCCGGGTGCTCATCTATTTGGACGGGGCAGAGCGTCCGCGCAAGAAGGTGTATCTGTACGGGACATGGGTGGTGGCGGACGGTGCCGTCAGTTTCGTCGTCTCGGAGCTGTCGAGAGGTGTGTTCGAGTATGAAGTGATGCATGTGCATTGGCTCATCAAGTACCGATTCGAGGATTGGGGCGTGTCCGAGGACGGCCCGATAACAAGAGCTGCTGGCTTAGCCGCATCTCTATGTTCCTGGTCCTTTCTGACGGGAGGCACGGAGCGTAAGAGCAACGTCAAGACCAAGAGCGTGGGCGCGTCTAACGCCACGCAAGGAACACCATTCGGCCGAATGGTGTTTTTGTTTAGAATCCATTAAATGATTTCTAATGAATTTGAAATTGCTTAAGGAATCTCATCGATTTAATACAATGGTTATGGTATTATTTAATGAAATCATCATTATGTTAAAAGGAGGTCCATCATGTATACGATTGACGAGGCCTTTGAGATTCTATCGAAGAACAAGCTCACAAGCCATAAGGAGACCGTCCGGAACTGGGTACGGAAAGGCGTGATCCAGGCGGAACCGCTCGAGTCGCGTAAAAAAGGATATCGGATCAGTGAGGAGGCGCTCGAACAGTTCATCAAAGAACGGATGCCTGACGGGTGGGAACTGTATCCGGAGTCGGTGACAGGGGATGCTCGGGAGATCGTCAAGAATGAAGAAGAGGCCCCGTATCACGTCGAAATCGATGTAAAAGCAATCAAAGAGCAGGGGCGCATTGAAATGTGGCATCAAGTGGCCGGACGTTGGCTATGGGAAGGTCATCTTGATATAACCCGAACGATGGTACGACATGCGATTGAGCATAGGGGCTATACAAAAGAGTTCGAGCAGTTCGTCTGGGAACGATGTCTGAAGGACAGCGCTCCGCGTAAAAAACCACGAGTCCTTTACTTGATTGATGCATTTCTATTCGAAGGAGAGCGAGTGCCGTTCGATCAGGATTTTGGCATTAAAGAAGAACAAATCATGCAGGCGTTGATTGAACATGTAAGGTTTAAAAAGAGGTCAGGAATGTACAAAAATGAATTTAAAATTTAGAGGAATCTAACGAAAAGGCGTATTCTCTGTGTTATTGAGAATACGCCTTTTGCAATCGTTATTGTATTAAATTGATGTAAACTATTTCCTGCCCATCACATTTTCATTTTTGAATGTGCGAAGCTTGTATGGATAGAACTATTCCTCAATCATAGTCAGCGATATAAACATAGAATTGATTGAATGTTGAACGAGTAACTTATTTTTACTTTGAGCTTACAACTTTTTATTTTTCTTTGGTTTCTTTACTAATTTGACAATCATAAAAATTACGAATGAAATGAATAGCAGTAAAAATATTGCAAAATCAAGAACGTTCATGTCCATACCTCCAGTTTATCTTAAAATAGAATTTTTAGTAATTGTCCCTTTTGCGTTACACTCTACATTCACACGTAAATATCGTTCTTGTAACTTGAGACCGTGTCCTTTAAAAGTGATGCCAATAATAGCTGTTCCTTCTTGATAAGCGATTCTTCTCGAGCTACTTGGCTTTTGAACCTCACTTTTTTTATCGACTATGTCGACAAGAATACCTCCCCCATTTTCAGTCTTCATGTAGTTTCCTGTTCTTCTCGCAGTGACTGTAGTTCCATTATAAGTGAACTCTGCACCAATATATGCTGTGACAACTTTCCAACTAGTGGCCCTTGCATCGTAAATACTTCGAGTACTAGAAGCATTCTTAATTTTACTTGTTCCTGCTGCTTGGACCGGATGGAAGAAAATATTTTGAACGAACGAGAGGAGATTAGATTCAACGTCCTCTTGAGATTCAATTTCATCTGATTCATTCCATATGGTTTGTGACTCGTTCAGTCATTCTCATTTTTTCGGTCTGAGAAAAATTGAAGACACCTTCCAATAGTTCCAACTCGACCTCGAGCGTGACTTTGACTTTCTTTTTCTGTTTGTTGAATCGCTGAAGTAGGTAATGCTCAAGTTCGTCGATGACATCCGCGTCATCGATACCATCAGAGGATTTCAAAGCGATATTCAACCAAGGATTGAGTCGATCAATGTACTCTTCGAGTTCTTGTGGTAGCGCATTTAAGTATTTCCAAAGGTGATCAAAGCGTAGTGTCTCCGTCTTATGAAAAAGTCTAATCCACTCTTGAAGATTCATGAGATAACTCCTTTTTGATTTAAGTGTATCCCGTGTTACGGATGGCAAACAGTGACGAGTTTATGTACAAATCGAATGCGGTGCTTTAAAATTTTAGGAGGTGTCGCACATGAAACTTCGTCGACCAGACATGTTAAAAACGTTCTTTTTTCTGAATTTTCATTTCATCTGATTTTTTCTTTTTTAGATCAGGGTTAGTGGTGAATTGATAGCTGCGTCCCGCATATATAAACGTCTCATCAAAAATTATCCCGTTCATGATAATGCGATATGGCATGGAGGAGCCCGACGTATGTGTTTCTAGATGGTGTGTTGCCTCTTTGATAGACCGAATCCCCCTATCCTTATAGATCGAACTAGTTTATGCATCTTGTTTTTTTTGAACTCATTCTATCAAATGAAAAAATCAATGCGCATCGCTTTTCTTAAAAAGGACTCTCTTTTCATCGTTTCTACTAGATGTGAGCCCCGAGTTATTGTTTAAAGTACTCAATACCATGTTGAGTACTTTTTTTTTATGGTTTTAAAATTTCTTAAGCGTAGCAAATGGTTTCTCTATTTCATAAATAAATACGATTATATTGAAACAATAATACAAAAATATTTCAAGATTACATTTTCATTATATTTTCATCGTCGAATATGTAATTTTCTATTCCCTCTTTTTCTAATTTTGTGTAAGATTCATGATGTCATGTTGCCTTGTTCATAACATTTAATGAAAAATATGGAGGTTATGTATGTATAAGTTAAGTCATAAAATGTTGTCATGGTTCTTAGTCGTGACACTTGTATTATCTTCTTTCCCAATGGGAGAAGGAGTAAAGGCTGAAGAAAATGAAAGAAAAGCGTCTACTTCATCGACTAATGAGGAACAGAATGCTGAACTGGTTGCACCTGATTCCGAGCCGGATTACCTGCCTGTAGAAGACATTACAGGAGATCATGTGGTCGTGACGGAAGGGAATGAGCCTGATACATATGAGCTCAACGCCTATGATGACACGGTGAAAATTAAAAATGCCGATGGGGAAATCGTACCTGTGGATGCAACGTTGGAATCGACTCAGGGAGGTTTTTCACCGAAGTCTACAAATCTCCCGGTAAGTTTTGACCGAGCATTACGGTCGGAAACACCATTTTTAGAAGTTGGGGAAGACGCTACAAGTATTGCTTTCACGTTAAAAGGACTTCAGTACGAGGAAGGTCTAGTAGCGCCCAAGGAGACTCAGACCCTCGTCCGTGAAAATCAGGTTTGGCATCGAAATGTGTTTCCGAATGTGGACTTGCGTCACATCGCATTGAACGATGAAGTGAAGGAAGACTTGATCTTTAATCAGTCTGCTCAATTACCGAAAGAAATCATTTATGAATTCAATACATCATTGAAACCTGTACTAAAGGATAACCAGATTCTTTTTTACGAAGAGGAGGCCCTTGTCATCACGATGCCTGTCCCTGAAATGCAGGACAGTGCAATCGATGAGAAATCAGGACTTCCCGCTCGCTCTTTTGATATCGCATATGAACTCACGGAAGTGAATGGCACTTCATATGAACTTAAAATCGTACCTGACCAAGAGTGGTTGAACGATCCAGCGCGAGTCTATCCGATTTACGTCGATCCGACACTAGCTCGTGACGCGACCCTCGATACGTTTGTATCAAGCAAGAACCCGACCACGAACATGAACAAGTTTTGGAGCTCGTCTCGTGGCGAGTACGTGTTATGGGTTGGCTATTATGACACTACTACGGGTACAAACTATGGACTCATTAAATTCCCTGCCCTTACGGATTTAAGAGGTGCCACTGTTAGTTCGGCAGAAGTGAATTCATATGTCACATGGAGTTATTATGGAACACAACAAAATGGATTGTGGCTCGATCGCGTTAATGCGAACTGGTCTGAGACAGGCGTCACCTGGAACACACGCCCCTCATCGACGAATCTTGGTTCAACGAATGTCGCACGCAATCAATGGGCGAACTTTGATGTGACATCTTTCGTTTCTCAGGTGGCTGCTGGAAGCCGAACAGATTATGGGTTCAAGTTCCATACGAACGGTAACGGGACGACACATTGGAAACAAATTACAGCCTCTGAAACTGGGACAAACCGTACTCGATTGAACGTCACGTACAGTTATCCGAAGATGGCCTCGATCTCCACAGAAGGCTTCTTGACGACCCCGACTTCATCTACTGGTCATGTCAATGTATCGTGGCCAGCGATGGCTGGGGCGACAGGATACCGCCTACAGATGTTTGATGGGAAAGGTTGGCAGACAGTTTACAACGGGACAGCCCGATCTTATACAACAAAAGATAAAGGGATGTTCCCAAAGACTACTCAGTACGGAACGAAAGAATCATCAACTGGTGGGATCAAGTTCCGCAACGGCGACGGACAGGAACTTCCAGTCGATCCATCTACCTTCTTTAATAGTAGTAGCGGAACGACAACGAACACGTTATCATACCAATTCCGTGTCATCGCAGACTATAAGTTGGGTAGTGGCTCAGCTTCATCGACGGCTAAACGTTCGTTGCAAGAACTGATTCCAGACGTGCCGACGAATCTAGCAGTTACTGCCGGGGATACGACAGCTGACGATCGTGGACAATTTGCATTGAGCTGGGATGAGTCAGAGCATGCGACAAGCTATGATGTCTACGTGTTTAACGGTTTCGCCTACGAGTTGATTGATAATGTCACCACAACGAGCTGGAGCCCGAACGGAAAACGTCTCTTCCCTACGACGGCGCAAATCAATGCCATGCCAGTCAATACACGGACAGCATTCCGCAAAGGTGATGGACAAGATTTCCCTGGCGACCCTCGCCCGTTGTATCGAAAGAACAACCCGGACCGAACAACCTATCATAATATCCTCCACTATTACTTCCGCGTCTACGCGAAATCGTCGAAAGGCCAGAGTGCCGGATCTGACGTCCGTACGTTCAACGTACCGGCAACCCGGGTGACGACGGAAGGCGTCGGCTATTCGGATAACCGGAAGACCAACACCGGTTTCTTGTTCACTAGCTGGCAACCCGTTCCTGGTGCTGCAGGATATAACGTGTATTTGTATAACGGAAAAGAGTATGACTTGGTCGAGACCGTCCCGAGTGACGTGACCACGTGGCATTCTCGAAACAAGAAATTATGGCCACTTGCCGGTCAGTCTTACAAATTGAACAATAACGGAGTTGTCGGGCAAGGAGGAGAACTCCCTGTCGATCCAAGCTCGAACTATGTCTTGTCAGGCGGGAAGTATGGGAAGCATACCAACTATTGGATCCGTGTGACCGCTCATCGTCGCGCGGTCCAGCCAGCTGTATTATTGGCATCGAACTTTGTCGCCGAAGGGAACTTGAATCGGAGCCTCCCGACGACACCACGTATCTTAAAGGTAGATGAGCCGGATCTTGGTACAGAAGAGTTTTATCCAATGCTTGATACCTC
This sequence comes from Exiguobacterium sp. SH5S13, assembly GCF_004337085.1. Classification (NCBI taxonomy): domain Bacteria; kingdom Bacillati; phylum Bacillota; class Bacilli; order Caryophanales; genus Exiguobacterium; species Exiguobacterium sp. SH5S13. The sequence goes on from NZ_SJUS01000037.1 coordinate 6,363, forward strand.
GATTGGCTCGTTCAACGTCATGAAAGAAAATCAGTTCTTGGAAGAGACGGATGAAGTGCTTCCGGGACGAGGGCCGGCTGTTGAAGCGAGTCGCTACTTTAACTCGAAGTCGATCCGATTCGGCATGTTCGGGCTTGGATGGAGCAGCGGGTTGGAACGACGACTCGAGATTCCGACAGAAGACAAACCGAAAGTCATTCGCTATATCGATGCTGACGGCAGCGGTCACTTGTTCCTCCGTACGTTTGTTCAAGAGAATGGAAAGACGGTCGAGAAACTTCTGCCGCCGACCGGAATCGATTATGAGTTCAGCATTGAGAACAACGGTTCACAATATGTCATTCAAACGAGTGATGGTCATCGTGAAATCTACAATCAAACTGGCCAACTAGTCGGGATGGAATATGACGCGAAAGAGAACGGGAAAAAGAATAACGTCCGTTTCGACTATTCAGATGTCCAAGGTGTTAAACGTTTAACAACCATCTATGCGGCGAGTGACACGGGCACGACCTCACCGAACCGCCTTACCTTTACCTATAATGACAAAGGCTGGGTCGAGGCGATGACAGCGACCGCGTCTTCGGATGAGAAAGTTGACTCGCGCACGTATCGATACACATACGATGCTTGGGATCGTTTGACATCTGTTGATAGCTTTAGAGGGTCAACCCCGATTGAGACATACGGTTACGCCTATACGGAGAGTGTCAACACGATTGAAGAGACGGGCGAGGTCGCGGAGCGTCCAGATTTCCCATCTTCAATCAATCGCTTGATTTTGCCGGGCCATACCTCAGCCGAACCAAATGAAATTGTCGGTGAATTCGATAATGCGATCCCATCGATTGTCCAAGAGGTAGATGGTACACGCAATGCCTATGAGAAGACGTCGGGTGATTCAAAAGAGCGCATGGTCTACAAAGTTGCGACCGTCGATTCAAAAGATGATCAAGTCATGACACCGATTGTCTACACATTTAATGATGTGGGCCATTTGATTGAAGAGGCAGAAGGCGATGAGAAAACAATTTATGAGTGGAAAGACCATCGAATCATAAGCGTTAAAAATCCGGACGGTTCTGTCGAATCGACCACGTACGATGATCGGGATACGGCTGACGTCGACAAGACGACGGAGTTAGACGGAAATGTACTCGTAGAGAAAGATGCCACGTCGATCACGACCTATGAATACGCTGAGAATGGGGACGACCTCCTCCGAATCGAAGATGAGTTCGGTTTGGCCGAAGAAGTGGCCTTGAACGAGGATCGTGAAGAAATCGTCGATCATGAGGAACCAGAGGAACGAATTGGGTTCACAGAGTATGACAATCGCGGAAACGTCACGCGAACAGGTGTGGGATTAACGCCAGGCGTCAATCTGTATCCAAACGGTGGCTTTGAAGTAACGGAGACGGTGACTCCAGGAGTGCTTGTGGATGGCGGTCGAAATGGTAAAGCGCTTCAGTTGAACAACGCGACGTTCACAAGAGAAGTCAACATTAAAACTGGTCACCCGTATAACTTGGGTATCGATATGAAGACATCAGGCACGTCGAAAGGAAGTGTCACGCTCACGCTCTTGAATAGCTCGAATGTCGTAACTGAAACTTATACGATTCGTCCAATGGGCAATTTAGGGGAATGGACAAGACGATTCGTCGAGTTCACAGCAAAAAATGGGGCCGTCAAAGCTCGAATCAACATTATCTCTGAGAATGGTTCGACCTTGTTTGACGAGGTGCAACTCGACACTGCGAAACAAGGGCATGCCGTCTCGGCCTCGGCGTTCAACCATGTCGAACAGGGCGGATTCGATGGCCTCAACAAATGGCAGTTGGTGAAGGCTACAGCAAGCTCGACAGGTTATATGAGTGAGAGTGGCTTGTACCTTCAACCTGATGGAACGGCGAAACAAACCATTTTTGTTAACCAATCGATAGCAAAACCGTTCTATGTGAGTGCCTTGGCACAAAAGGCTTCGAAAACAGATTCACTGAACGTGGTGGCGACATATGAGGACGGAACGACGGTACAGAAGACAGCCGCATTCCATGCCTTAGACTATACTGGAAAAGACAACGACGCGACATGGCAACGTCAAACCATCCAATTGACCTCAGATGAGAACAAGAAGCTCGTGAAAATCGAACTCACTATTAAGAATAACTCGACTAGCACCATTCTTATCGATGCGGTCAGAGCGTCAATCGGACGAGTCGTGTCTGACTCGACATATGACAAGCAAGGAAACCACGTCTTAAAAGACGCCGGGCTGACGAAACTTCCAGTGACCAATACGGTCGACGCGTTCGGGAATGTCTTAACCGTCGGTCAAGGGAATCGCACACGGACGAACACCTATGATCTATTAGGGCGTTTGAAGACGACAACCGCAGAGAACGGGACTGTCATTTCCTATGATTACAATAAAAAAGGTGAGGTCACACAAAAGGTATTTGATGGAACACTCACTAAATATGGATATTTGAAAGGTCGTATCACTTCGGTCATTCGTCCAGGGGGGCAGAAGTATGCGTATGAATATGCGCCTCACACTGGTAACTTAATAAAAACGCTTCTCCCTTCAGGGAACAGCCTATCTAAAATTTACGACGACGAAGGGAATATCATTGAACTGCAAGAGACAACAAAGGTAGAGAGTACTGATCCGACAAGTGAGACGGGAACGGAAGAAAGTATTAAAACGACGAGCCGATTCAAGTATGCATATGATTCATCTTCTGGTGACATCCTCTCGGTTCAAATGGGAAATGATAGCTCGAAACAGAAGAAGTACGAATATGACCCAGGTGACGAAGAAAATGACGAAATTGGTAAAGGACGTCTGTTGAACCTGACGGATTACCATGGAGTGCTCCAGACATGGGATTACGAAGATGTGAATGGTGTCGGGACAGAGCTTCCACTCTCAATGACGTTAGCGGGAACGAAGCGTGACTTCACCTATGACATCGCCAAACGGAACCATGGGGTAACGGTCGATAGTCAACATTGGGCTTTCCGCCATAATGAGGATGGTAAGACGACGCAGATTACCATGCCAGGACAAGCCGGTGAGTCGCTCGTCGAGTTCGATGAGACTGGTGCCGTATCAGCATGGTCCGCCTCTGCTGGTGACAAACAGATTGCATTTGAGCGTTATAGTTACGATCAATATGGAAACCTGTCAGGTTTAAAGAAAGATGGACAAACTGCGAGTTATTCCTATGACGCGATGGATCAATTGGTCGAAGAGAAGACACTTGACGGACAGACGATCAATTACACATATGACAAACGAGGAAATCGCACACATATCAACAACCAAGTTGTAGCTGAGTTCGATAACTCAAACCGGATGACTAAGTTCAAGGGGCAAGCCATTACGTATGATGCAGACGGGAACCGGATCAATGACGGACGTCTGAAATATTTATGGGACGGTCTAGGAAAACTGACTGCGATTGAAGAAGTCAACGGGACAAAGAAATGGCAATTTGTTTATGACGAACAAGGGCGCCGTATCCAGAAGACGGGGCCGAGCGGTACGATTCGCTTCCATTACGACGGAGATTCGAACCGACTGATGGCCGAAACAGATACGGCCGGCAAACCAATCCGAGAGTACGTCTATAATGCGGACCATATCCTTGTCGGACTAAAGACAAGTGGAACATGGTACAATTATCAACGGAACTACCGTGGCGATATTGTAGCGATCACGGATATGGATGGGAAAGTTGCTGCCGCATACACTTATGACACATGGGGCAAACCGCTCACGAGTAACATCATCGATCCAAAGCTCACTGGTCAACCAATCCGATATGCGTCGTACTACTACGATGAAGATTTAGCGCTTTACTATTTAATGGCCCGTTACTACCATCCAGAACAGGCCGTCTTCTTATCCATCGATCCAGAACTTGATGCCGATGAGACCGTCTCGATGGCGAATGGCTACTCGTATGCGGACAATAATCCGGTTCTGAAAGTCGATCCAGACGGAACATGGGCTTGGATTGCGGTTAAGGCTGGCTATGGGGCTTATACCGGTTATCAAACAGCTAAGTCTCGCGGATATACAGGCTGGAAAAAATGGGGTTATACTGCTTATAGTGCGGCGAGTGGTGCTGTTGGATTTGGAACGGTGTATAGATACGGGAGAAAATTAGCTGCTACAGCTAAAAAAACAAAAAAGTATAAATATCAAGTCGGCTCCTATGGTTCAATAAGAGGTGGGAAAGGATTAGACGCTCACCATGTTGGTCAAAAAGCTGTTATGAAAAAATTTGTTGCAAGCTATAATCCAAGAACTGGACCTTCTATAAATGTCCCGCGAGTAGGTCACACGAGAAAACATCCAACTCATGGTATAGTATCTAGAAATACTCGAGGAATAAATAATCCAAGAGATTTACTAGCAAGAGATATACGGGAATTGAGAAGAGTTTATAAAAATATCCCGAACTCGACACTCAGAAAACTTATTAAGATGAACAAAGATATGTATCCAGAAATGAGGAGAAAAAGATGACAAAATTTAATGAAGAATTTGTGAAAGCATTGTACAGTACTGTAGTCAAAGAAGGTCTTGAAGAATCAAAAGAAATGTATGAAACAACAGAAATTACACCTGATATGAGTGACTTTTGGAGAAAGGCTTTAAGCTTATACCAAACATCAGATCTTGAAGGGAAAGAAACCTTGATGCAAATCATGGAACAAACTATGATTGATACAATTTCTCTTGTGTTAGGTGTAATTGATGGTAGTTCTACTCTCGATGGAACTGAAATTGAATCTAAATTATTTCTTGACTCTCATGACACGGAAAATGAATTACAAGATGAATTTCTAATGTTTATGGAAGAAAACGACCTATACCCTTGATTAGTGAATAAAATAAAAATGTAATTTTTTCTTGGTTCTATTTGAACTAAGTTAATATCATGAAAGAGGCACCCATTTAAGCTTCTATGCTCCTCGATAGGTATACAGATGAAATTACAAATCTGTTTATCTGATTGGGGAGTGTTTTTTTTATGACGAGAAGTCGGTATTCGATTGAACAAAAACTGAGTACACTACGTTTGGTGGAAGCAGAAAAATATACCGGGAAGGAAATCGAGGAGGCTCATCAGGTCTCTGAGAATACTCTCCGGGTGTGGAAAGCCAAGTTCGATATGGTGAGATCGACGCCTTAGAGGAATCGAAGACCTGGAACCTTTACATCAAGGAACAGAACATTTCGGCAGTCCGTGACAATCTAGACGGAGTCACCAAGATAGAAGTTCTCTCCAACAATCAAATCAGTGATGAGTCAGTTCTTCGAAAATAGATTGAGAAGTATACTAGTCATAGCGAGTTAACCGATTCAAGAAAAGAATGGTGTTGGGACCGAACTCCCACTCTCAATAACGTTAGCGGGAACGAAGCGTGACTTCATCAATGACGTCGCTAAACGAAACCATGGGGTGACTGTTGATGAACAGAAGTGGTCTTTCCGCCATAATGAGGATGGTAAGACGACGCAGATTACCATGCCAGGACAAGCCGGTGAGTCGCTCGTCGAGTTCGATGAGACTGGTGCCGTATCAGCATGGTCCGCCTCTGCTGGTGACAAACAGATTGCATTTGAGCGTTATAGTTACGATCAATATGGAAACCTGTCAGGTTTAAAGAAAGATGGACAAACTGCGAGTTATTCCTATGACGCGATGGATCAATTGGTCGAAGAGAAGACACTTGACGGACAGACGATCAATTACACATATGACAAACGAGGAAATCGCACACATATCAACAACCAAGTTGTAGCTGAGTTCGATAACTCAAACCGGATGACTAAGTTCAAGGGGCAAGCCATTACGTATGATGCAGACGGGAACCGGATCAATGACGGACGTCTGAAATATTTATGGGACGGTCTAGGAAAACTGACTGCGATTGAAGAAGTCAACGGGACAAAGAAATGGCAATTTGTTTATGACGAACAAGGGCGCCGTATCCAGAAGACGGGGCCGAGCGGTACGATTCGCTTCCATTACGACGGAGATTCGAACCGACTGATGGCCGAAACAGATACGGCTGGCAAAGCAATCCGGGAGTACGTCTATAATGCGGACCATATCCTCGTCGGGCTAAAAACAAATGGGACATGGTACAATTATCAACGGAACTATCGTGGAGATATTGTTGCAATCACGGATACTTTAGGTAATGTTGCTGCCAAATACACCTATGACACATGGGGTAAACCGCTCACGTCGAACATCACTGATTCGAAACTGACAGGTCAACCAATTCGTTATGCGTCATACTATTATGACGAAGACTTGGCGCTCTACTATTTGATGGCTCGTTATTACAACTCAGAACAAGCTGTGTTTCTTTCAATTGATCCTTTATTAGATAGTAACGAATCAATCGAAATGGCAAATGGATACAGTTATGTTATGAACAATCCGTTGACAAGGATTGATCCAGATGGACTTATGTGGCGTCCTGATGGATATGGATATGGATACTATTCTTATGGTAGTGGGATCAGGTATTACACTAGTGTTAGAAAGATTACTGTACCCGCGAAAAAATCAGTCCCTCTTTCAAATTTACAATATTTGATTCGTAGTAAATCACTAGGTAGAGGATCTACAGGTCGCCAAGTCCCAAGAACTTACAAAGAAGAAGTTGCAATGAGAAACGTTCTCTATAATCCTAATTCAGGTCGAATATTAAATATGACAAAAGGAATGACTGACCCAAGATGGAGACAACAAGACGGGTGGAGGAAAATGGCTAAAAATGTAGATGGAGTGGAGATACATTATCTTAAGAATATAAAAACCGGAAAGTTTGATGACTTTAAATTTGATGATAAAAGAGGGAAGAAAAAATGAAAGTTAAATGTAAAGAGGTGACCGGCGTAAATCTTTTACCCAATACAATAAAACTAGGATACTCTATTGAGGCTGATTTTGAGTTGAAAATTAATGATACTTATATAGTTTATGGTATGAGTCTTTGGGGTGGTTCTTTACAATACTTAATTCAAGTAAATGATTATAACCCTTCATGGTTTCCAGCTGAGTTATTTACTGTAGAAAAACACAAAATTCCAGAAAATTGGAGTTTTGATTTCCCATTAATCAATAATGTTAACGCAATTTGGGGTTATAAAGAATTAGTGGACGGCTCGAATCATTATGATGATTTACTTGAGAGAGAAGGTGAAGCGCTCCGCATTTTTGAAAAGAGAAAAAAAGAACAATTAAAATTCTTGGAATGATTGTGTGAAAAAATATTTGAAATTAAAGGGTAACCTCTGATTTAGAGTTTATTTTTCGAACCTGATAATATAGTTTTTACTTTACCAAATAAATATAAACACTTTGAGATAGACTCAACTTGACTTCAGAAAGGTTGAGTCTTTTTATTATTCTTAGGGCGAACCTTAGTAATGCAAATCTCAGTAAGAAATAAAGATGATTAAAAAAATTGAATCTTACAAGTATGCTCCCAAAAAAGTAGGCAGACAAAGTAAAAATCTGCTTTCTTATTAGGGAGTGTTTTTTAATACGACGGTTTGTTAAACTAAGCGTTCAATATTCAAAAAAGCGGTTCGTGAAAAGGGTTCCTTTTCATCAGCAAGCAACACATCATGCCAATTATCTTCAAGATTTTTGAGGGTTGGTTTTTCAACCTTATTGTTCTTTTCTAAATCGTGTAATGGATGAACTGTTTTTTCGGGATCAAAGTGACCGCTAATCAATGGCTGATCTGGTAATGCAATCGTGTAAACGACAAGCGCGTCGTCATTGAAGTCGTGATTGTTTGCGACACCGAATGACTGGAACCCGAAACCTTTATCGTGAATATACATGAGCGGCCCATCGACGCGATCCATCTTCAGGTTCGTCTCGAGGGTCGCTTTTGCGTTCAGATAGGGCTCCACCTCCTCGGGAGACACACTTTGTACGGCATGCACCCGTTCATAAAGACTGAGGTCAGCGTCTTTCCATCCCATACGCCGCTCCAGCTGTTCAAGGTAATCAAGAGGGCTCTGTTCTTTCTCCTGTTGTAAGGCGTGTACTTTTTCTAAGTGTGACTCGATATGGTCGAGGAAGCCTGCGGACGTCTGATGGACCTCCTGCAACAGCTGTTCCTTGTCGAGGAGTTCCTTGTCTTTCGTCCAACCGGCCAAGTAAGAGAGCGAGAAATCGTCCGTCGGGAACCCGAGCTGATGTGAGACGACATAGGCGACCATCTCGGCTTGGAACTCCTTCTCAGGTGCCGTGAGCGGTTGGTCTCGTTCAAAATTCCGTTCCTGATTGTGTAGCTCCGTGTGAGCGAGCTCATGGATCAAGACTGTGATGTCCTCGATCGATGTGTTCCGCGGGTTCAAGGCGATTGCATGCAACTCCGGATAGTAACAACCCTTCGCCGTCCCGATCTCGTCGAGCGGTTCCTCTAATAGGGTCACATTCCGGGCATCCGCGAGTGTCGTCAAGGCGTCGCGGATGTCTTGTTCGTTCTCGAGACCGCCGTCCCGGTGATACCGTTTGAAGATGTCCGAGACCTCGATTCCTTTTTCGCGCGCGTCGGTCTGTGTGTACTCGAACACGTGACCGATCTTGAAGTACATCATTTTGCGTGATGGGATTCTTCCTTGTTTCACACCATCCTTGACCGGCTTAGGTGCCTTGCTGAGCGGCACCCATTCGTCTTTGTGTAAGGCATAAGTCACTGGATTTGGGACGAATACCTTGATGCCACGCTCACCTTTCTGGACCTGTGCGCCCTGCTTCTCCCAGAACGGATAAGAGCCGACCGCGACCGCGCCGGGGAACTGGGACTCAATCAAGACCGCGTTCCGCATCGAGTATTGATGGAACTTGCCGAGGAACTGTAGATGTTCCCGGATTTTCTCTGGACTCTCGAAGTAGCTGTCGATCTGTTGTCCCATCTGTTCGGTCAAGGCCTCGAGCTCGGCTTTCCGTTCTTCGTTCGTCTTCATCTTGGCCATCGTTTCAGACTCCTTCCTTCAACAAGTCGGTGACAGATTCATCACTATCCGCAAATTCATTCAGTTCACGTTCGAGTTGTGGCGACGATTCCGAAATGTCGAGTAACAGTTGTGTCCGCTCGAAATTGACGGGAAGTAAGACAATCTCGTCTTGCGCGATGGCGGTCAAAAGTTGATGCTCGGAAACGGATATCGGGATGTCGTACCGTTTTCCATAGATGAGGACCGTGACGGTGTTCGGTTGAATTGTCAACAGTTGTCCCATCGTAAAGAGACGATCAAGTGGTCGCATAGAATTCATCCTCTCTCAAAAGTTAGTGTGTCCTTCTTCTGTTTCTGATGCTCGATGCGTTCCTGGACGACATGTTCCGCCGTCTCGAGGAACGTCGGTTTGAACTGGTCCGTCGTCATGATGTCCTCGATGCCCTCGGTCTGCATGAGCGCCTGCAGGAGCTCTGTCAGGATTTGT
>NZ_SJUS01000038.1:0-15593 GCF_004337085.1 Exiguobacterium sp. SH5S13
CGAACGTCGTGTCTACGTTTAATTGAATTTGCATAGTCGTTCACCTCGTGAACAAGTATGCGAGAAGGAGACGAAATTGTACATTGTTATCCCAACGTTTTAGGACATCTTAAAACTATCATTTATACGCGCACCACGACCGCGACGTCAACGCGAGCCTCAACCTGTTGGGTCTCGCCGACTGAAACACCCCAGGGCAGGGACTGCCCGACGAGCTTGGTCCACAACCGTGGCTGGTCAAAGCATGGTCTTCCCAAGAAGCTCCCACTTCAAGTTGCGAAGCAAATAAGTGGTGAGTAGTTCACTACACATATGGTAAAATTTACATATCAAATTCGAGATGGGAGTCTACTTTATGCAACGTGCTCTTCGAAAATCCGCGACCGACCGTTCTCTCGCCGGTGTCTGCGGCGGCATCGCCGAGTACTTCGGCATGTCCTCGCTCGGCGTTCGGTTACTCTTTCTTATCATGCCCGGAAACATCCTCGTCTACATCATCCTCGCCAACTCGATGCAGGACGCGCCACGTTACCTATGAAAAAAAAAGATTCGAAAGCGGCTGCTTTCGAATCTTTTGCGTTATGCGTTGACTTTGTCTTTCATCGCCGCGAGCGCCCCACTGTTGATGAAGTGCCACGGCTTGTTGTAGTGCGGTTGGAAGAAGAAGTCGACGTAAGCGAGCTCTTCGACCGTCATCTCGTTTTGGATCGCGAGCGACAACGTGTTGACCGCTTGCGTCATATCCGCTTTCGAGAGCACTTGTCCCCCGACGACACGGTGTGTGCCGACTTCATAGACAAGTTTGAACTGGACCGGCTCCGCCGTCGGCATGAACTCAGGGCGGTACGCGTCCTCGATCACGACGCTCTCGACGTCGAGGCCGAACAATCCGGCCGCTTCTTCCGTGAGGCCTGACGAGGCGATGTTCCAGTCATAGAGACGAAGACCCGACGTTCCTTGCGTACCTTGGTAACGGACACGCGGCGTGACGAGGTTCTCGGCGACGAGCGTACCCATGCGGACGGCGTTCGTCGCGAGCGGGATGTAAGCATGTGTGCGCGCCGGGTTATAGTAGACGGCACAGCTGTCACCGGCTGCGAAGACGTCCGGGTTGCTCGTGCGCATATATTCGTCGACGATGATGGCGCCGTTGCCGAGCATGTCGACTTGTCCTGCGAGCAGTCCCGTGTTCGGGCGGAAACCGACACATAGAATGACGAGGTCGGCTTCGAACTCACCTTTGTCGGTGACGACGTGCGTGACGTTTCCGTCTGTGCCGCGGAACGCTTCGACCGTTTGGCTGAGCTCAAGGTCGATACCGCGTGACGTCATGTCGGCTTCAAGTTGGTCCGTGAACGACTTGTCGAGGTACTTGTTCAAGATGCGGTCAGCACTGTCGATGAACGTGACGTGCTTGCCGTACACTTCGAACGCCTCGACGAGCTCGACGCCGATATAGCCGGCACCGATGACGGCGATATTTGTCGCACCCTTAGCCCGCTCGATGATGCGCTGAGCGTGACCATAGTTTTTGCAAAGTTCGATCCCAGTCATCTCGATGCCAGGTAGCGTCGGGACAATCGGCCAAGATCCTGTCGTCACGATCAAACGGTCGAACGTGTCATATACGTCTGCACCCGTCTCGAGGTTTTTGGCGTGGACCGTCTTCGCTTCCGCATCGATGTTCAACACGTCATGCTTCATGCGCATCGTCGCGCCGAGTTCTTCGAGCTCGGTCGGTGATGAGTAGAACAATTCTTCAGCGCGTTTGACGACGCCACCGACGTGGAGGGCGATCCCACACGAGAGGAAGCTGACGTTGTCGTTCCGCTCATACACGGTGATGTCGAGATTGTCGTGCTTGGCGAGTAAGCCTTTGACTGCTGCTGTTCCTGCGTGTGTACATCCGATGACTGCGATTTTCATATGGTAGTCTCTCCTTTGAGTTGTAGGCAAGTTAGTGTTTGTGACAAATATCACATTCGCTTTCTGAACTTAGTGTACTATTTCACAAGAAGGTTTGACAATCCCTTTGCTCAGTTTTTCACGTAATTATGTCTAAAGTTTGAACGCCGGTTGTGACGACAAAAAACCGTTCCTCGGCAGGAACGGTTTTGATCATGAATTGGACGTGCGTCTCGCTTTCATCCAGTGGTAGATGACGACACCGATATATGTGACGAACCCGATCACATACAATATAAAGCCGTACAAGATCCAGCCCAGGGCGTCCCACCCGCGGACGAAGACGAGTCCGATGATACACGACACGTATCCCACGACGAGCAGCGTCAACGAGAAGGCAAGTCTCCGCTTGAATGGCGACTTCCAAAAGTTCAGCACGGCAATCAACAGAATTGTCGTCAACACACCGATGATGATGAGCTCATCCCCGTAGTACTCCCAAGTCATCGTTTCTCCCCCTGACATGTGTTTGATTGGTTTTATCTTAGCATGTACTTCCTTGTTGCAGAAAAAGCGTTTACGACCAATATCACTTTGAACATGTAGTTTCAGTACGACAGTTTGCGACCAAAAAGCACCGTTATGCCAACCGTGATACGTGCCAACCGACAAGGAGAAACAGTCCGATCAACACGATGGCCAAGCCCCTTTTCAAGATACTTCCAGTTTAGCGCACTCGCATTAAAAAAACACCACGTCTCATGACGTAGTGTTCACTTCTCATTCATTTGCTTCATCAAATCCATCTGTTCTTTCACCATCGCCTCTTTCTCACGTCGGAGCACACCGCGGTACGTCATGCGTGAGATCGATAAGCTGATCTCATATAGGAAGAAGAGCGGCAGCGACACCATGAGGTGCGACGTCAAATCCGGCGGCGTGATGAATGCCGCGATGACGAACAAGGCGAAGTAGGCGTACTTCCGAATTTTTGAGAGGAAGTACGGCGTCACGACACCGATGCGCGTCAAGAACATCGTCACGACCGGCAACTGGAACAACAGTCCGAACGGGATTGTCAGTTGCAACAGGAACGTGAAATAGTTCGTCGCCCCGATGATTTGCGTCAGACCGAGGTCTTGCCCGAGGTCCGTCGAGATATCGAGGACGAGCGGGAACAACCAATAGTAGGCGAATGCGAGACCGATGAGGAACAAGATAAAGATGACCGGGATATAGGCGAGCGTCCATTTTCGTTCATTCGGATGCAGACCAGGTGCGACGAACGCCCACAGTTGATACAGTAGAAATGGACCAGACGCGACGAGCCCGATGACGAGCGCCAAGTTCAAGTAAATCATGAGCGGGTCCGCGACCCCAAAGGCGTTCAGCTCGAGCCCTCGTTCGACGAGGTCCGCCTGCAGATAGGCGAGCACGTATTTGACACTCGGCAAAGCGATCAGAAAGAAGGCAAAGACGACAAATGCCGACAGCATCAGTCGTCTCCGCAGCTCTGTCAAGTGATCGGACAGTGCCCGTTCTTGATCAGGTTGATGGCTCATGGCTTACTGCTCTTTCTTCTCAATTTCTTTCTTGTCGGTCTCGTCGTGCTCTTTCATCATACCGTTCGTGGCATTTTTGAACTCACGGAGCGTCTGCCCCGCTGCCCGGCCGAACTCTGGCAATTTCTTCGGCCCGAAGAGGATGAGCGCGATGATGGCGATGACGAAAATACTGACGCCACCTGGGATACCGACGACGAGTGATGATTGTAGAAATTCCATTATTGATGGACCCCCTCAGCGGATGGATAGTGTTGCATAAAGTAAATGAGCGACTGGAGTTCGATCGACAAGTCGATATGATGGACGCGGACCGTGTCCGGTACAGTCAATCGCGCCGGCGTGAAGTTCAAGATCCCTCGAACGCCATAGCGGACCAAGTCATCGGCAACCGGCTGCGCGTAAGCGGACGGGACCGTGAGGATGGCGACATCGATTTTGTTTTGCTTCATGATTTGTTCCATCTCATCGACGTGATGAATCGGGACACCTGACATCGTCGTGCCGACTTTTGTCTCGTCTGCGTCGAACCCGACGACGATATGTGTGTTATTGTTTTTAAGGAAGTTATAGTTGACGAACGCTGTCCCGAGATGACCGACCCCGACCAAGGCGACGTTCGTGATCTCGTCTTGATTCAGCGTCTTACGGAAAAAGTCTAACAGATACTGTACGTTATAGCCATATCCCTTTTTACCGAGCGCACCGAAGTATGAGAAGTCACGGCGAATCGTTGCCGAATCGACCTTAACCGCCTCGCTCAGTTCAGCAGAAGACACACGCTGTTTCCCTGACGAATGTAGGCTTTGGATAAACCGATAGTATAGTGGCAACCGTTTGGCTGTCGCTTGCGGAATCTTTGGTTCGTTTTGACTCAACGGAAAGAGCCTCCTTTTTACGACGCGTTTCAAACGAATCTGATTTCATACACCTTGATTGTAAACGAATTCACATAAGCACTCAATGAATATACCTGAAAAGGGGAAGAAATAAAGTATACTAAACAGAGAGAAAGGGGTTTTTTCACTTGATCCTACTGCAAGTCAACAACTTATCCAAATCGTTCGGCGTCGAGCCGATTTTAGAGAATGTCAAACTAGAAATCCAAGAAGGCGAACGCGTCGCCCTCGTAGGCCGCAACGGCGCCGGCAAGTCGACGCTGTTAAAAGTCATCGCCGGCGAGTACAACTATGACTCGGGCGACATCATGAAGCCAAAAGACGTGACGATCGGCTATCTCGCCCAAGACTCGGGGTTAGAATCGAACGAGACGACGTGGAACGAGATGCTCACCGTCTTCACCGATTTGATCGAACAAGAGAAGACGCTCCGCCAGATGGAGCAAGACATGGGCTCGGAGCGGATCTTGAACGACCCGGCCGCCTACGAGCGTCTGCTCGCGGCGTATGACGAGGAGCAGCACACGTTCAAAGACCGCGGCGGCTATCAGTATGAAGCGACGATCCGCTCGATCTTGCACGGGATGCGGTTTTACCCGGACGACTTCGAACGTCGGATCGACACGCTCTCAGGCGGACAGCGGACACGTCTTGCCTTAGCGAAGATGCTCCTGCAAAGCCCGGACCTGCTCATCTTGGATGAGCCGACGAACCATTTAGACATCGAGACGCTCAGCTGGCTCGAGAAGTACTTGAGCGGCTATAAAGGTGCCGTCCTCATCGTCTCCCATGACCGTTACTTCCTCGACCGCGTCGTCTCGGTCGTCTACGAGCTGTCACGCAACCGCAGCCGCCGCTTCGTCGGGAACTATACGAAGTTCCTCGAGCAGAAGGCCGCGCTGTACGAGCAAGAGAAGAAGCAGTTCGAGTCACAACAAGAAGAGATCGCCAAAATGCAAGACTTCATCCAACGGAACATCGCCCGGGCGACGACGACGAAACGCGCCCAAAGCGTCCGCAAGCGGCTCGAGAAGATCGACCGCATGGACGTGCCGGACGGTGACGAGCGGAGCGCGGTGTTGTCGTTCTCAATCAAACGTCAAAGCGGGAACGATGTGTTGAGCGGCAGCGACCTCGCCATCGGCTACGAGGAACCGATCGCACAACACTTACGTTTCCAACTGCAGCGCGGCGAGTCGGTCGCCCTCGTCGGCCCGAACGGAGTCGGCAAATCGACGCTCCTCAAAGTGTTGACGAAACAACAACCCGCACTGACCGGTGACATCCGCTACGGTACCGGCGTCGAGATCGGCTACTACGACCAGGAACAACAGAACTTGTCGGACGCCAACCGCGTCATCGATGAGATTTGGAACGACTGGCCGCTCATGCGCGAGCAAGAAGTCCGCAGTCTGCTCGGCCAGTTCTTGTTCAGCGGGGACGACGTCATGAAACGCGTCCAAGAACTATCCGGCGGCGAACGGGCCCGGCTGACGCTCGCCAAGCTCAAGCTCGAGCAACCGAACTTGCTCGTCTTAGATGAGCCGACGAACCATTTGGACCTCGACTCGAAGATGATCCTCGAGAACGCGCTCGTCGACTATCCCGGGACGATCCTGTTCGTCTCCCACGACCGTTACTTCATCGACCGGCTCGCGACGCGTGTCTTAGAGATCACGCCGAACGGCATCGACGAGTACCTCGGCGACTACTCGTATTACGTCGAGAAGAAAGAAGAGCTCGAGGACCTCGCCCGGCTCGCCCGCGAGGAGACGAAACAAGTCGTCGTCAAGAAGCAGCGCGCCGACAAAGAACAGCAACGCGAAGAACGCCGGCTGAAACAGCGGGTCGAAGAGATCGAACTGACGATCGAGCGCCACGAAGCGCGGCTTGAAGAGATCGAGCAGCTGTTATGCGAACCGGACGTGTTCAACGACTTCGCCCGCGCCCAAGAGCTGTCGACCGAGTCCGACGCGACGAAAGAGTCGATCACGGCACTGTTCTCAGAATGGGAGGAACTCCATTCATGATGCGTTCCCGTGCCATGCGGATCGATTGGATGCATGCGTTCCTGACCGGGTTCGTCTATATCGTGCCGAGCGGGACCGAGTATATCTCGGAACTCATCCGCGGCGAGGCGACGAACGTCCCAATCATTTTATTTTACTTCCTGCCGATTGTCGTCGGGTTTATCATCCAAACATGGTCCGGTATCATCATCAGCCTGCTCAGCGGTTTGCTCATGAGCACCCTCTTCATCCGGCTCGTCATTTGGCCAGTTGATGTCACGGTGCATAGCTTTTATGCGCCTGGCTCGGTCTGGGGCCACTTTTATCAAGAGACGCTGTTTATGTGGGTGCTCGCGTTTATCGTCTACGTCGTGAGCCGGGTGAATATGTGGTATCGAAATAATTATCGACAACCGAAAAACTGACGAAAGAGCGCCAATCCGCGTATAGCGGAAGGCGCTCTTTTATTATGATCGAGTATGCTGTTTGAACGTAAAACCCATCGTTAAAAAGATGTAGGGGAATGCCAACAAAATTAAATGGAAATATCCTATACTACCAAAGATGACTTCATCTTGTGCCGGATCAGACATCTCGTCTAAGTAAATGCCTAGGCTGTAGCTATACCAAATCACGTAAGCATAAAAGAATGCTGAAATACCGTAAATAATCTTTCCAATAAGATTTGTTTTACTCGTAGTCACCCCTACTAAAAGAAGGATTGGATAGAGGATTAGCAACGCGATTACAATGAAAAATAACGAATCTGGTTCAAAGTATTGAATGTTCATAGTTTACCTCGCCTTTAATAGTCTGGATTACAAAGTGCTTTATACGTATCCAACAATGAAACATCCGGTCGATTCGTATCTAGATTCCAAGATGATTTCCAAATCGTAGTCGGGTTAACTGCATGACAGATAAATTGATCTTTGAGCTTCGGGCGGTTTGCCGTACTTGTCGCTTGATACGAAGCGTCTGCTACAACTTCAGACCACATCTGTTTTCCGATGGCAGTTGACCCAAAAACGCCTAATAATGCGCCACCCAAAGTATAGCTAGCTGTAATATACGTTCGTGCACATGTCCGTGGATATACAGAAAAAGTATTAGAGTCCGTATACTTCGACGCTGTATTATCGATTGTATCCGAGCAGAACAATGGATCAGCGACTAAAGGATAATCCGTTCCTTCATAATCAATATGTTGGATCAACTGTTGGTCTTTAATCTCATAATATGTTTCGACTTCGTTTCCATTACTGTCTTTCGCCCAAGGGGAGCCAATGAAGACCTCTACCTCACCTTTTTCATTCACAATTTTGTACTCTCCATCTTCGTGAATAATTCGACTACCTTCAGTAATGTCTAAATCTAAGACATATTCTTTTGGCGACTCAGTTGATTCAATGTTGTAGAGGATTTGGACACCTCCTACTAAAGCCACATTTTCAATAGAATACTGTTCTTCTTTGTTTCTGAAAATCACTTTCCCTTCTTCTGTTTTATCGAATTCTAAATTTGAGTCTTCATGTATAATACTAAACTCATCACTTTCTTTCGTCATCGTAACTGATGGATTAGTGAAAAATACTTCAATTTCATTAAGCTGATCCGTATCGTTTACTAAACGATCCTCTTCAATCGAATCTACTTCTGCGTCTGGACGCAATTTCGATTCGCTCCCCCCTGTAGATGCGTAAGCTGGATGTGCTGTCCCCAGTATTGTAAATAAAGCCAAACTACTCATACATGCTTTCATTATAAAGCCTTTACTCAACGTTGTGTCCCCCTACTATATAAGCTTTATATTTTGGGAAAAGACAAATATCGGCAGTTCAATCATCTGTTTTCTCTATTCTGCCCATGTCTTTCCCACCACTCTAATAGTATTCAAGATTGCTAATCAATTTTCTAGATGTCTTTTTTATCAAAACAAAAAGGACAATAGTACAACAATTTTCTTAGGTCATGAAAAATATACTAGGCTTATGGCCCTAAAAGTAACCATTTCCCATTTTTGTGATTATAATTTCATCCAGAGTCCACTATTAAAAAGATCACCATAAAGTGACGAGCCCGGTTCATCCGACTGTCAGATAGACTATGTAAACGAACAACAGAAAGTAGGTGAAATCAATGGAGTAGACTAAAAATATCCGCTTGATGGATTATGAATTGCGTCCCATCCATGCGCACATATTATTGGCCGGCTGACTATCGATACTCACTTGGCGCATTTTCTATAAAGTCTACCGTAGTTGCAGTTCTTTTCTCGTCGTCACGTTCTTCATCGAAGACAAATGAAAAAGGCTCACAGAGACGGACAATATCCGTTTCTGTGAGCCTTTTTTAGAAGTAGCGCAGCGGTTGGAAGCCGCGCGTGTGGAAGTCGAGCTTGATACCGTCTTCCGTGATAAAGAAGACGTACTCGTTCGTATCGACGTCGCGGACGAACACTTTATAGAACGTCAACGTCTCTTCACGGTTCGTTACATAACGGGCCTCATGGGCCGAGATGACTTGCGCGAACAGTTGTTGTTCGTCGAACTCTTTGACGAGCGCATCGAACTTGGCCGCTTCTTCCTCTGTCGCCTCACGGCCCGGGAAGAGCTCGTAATAGGCGTCGCTCGCTTTCGGCTGCACGCCGAGGTTACGGTCGACGACGATGACGCTCTTGATGTCTTGGTCTTCTAGATTCTTATAACCATACAGCGTCTCGATGAGTGTGTTCTCACCGGTCACACGGGTGATGCCTTCGAGCGTATCAGCGCCCGTCAGCGAACGGACCCGCGTCTCTTCTGGGACGATTTCTTCTACATAAGCGATATTATAAGCGCGGATGATCTCACGTACTTGCAAAAACGTCGCAACGACGAGCAATACGATGAGCCCTCCAATGATGATACGTTTCGTCATCTCTCTGTTCCCCCTAGACTGTCATGCTCTCTTCTAAGGATAACCCAGGAACCGCATTCATCGCCAGTGTATCGCGCTTGCCGCGCACATACGCGTGATGCGCCGCGACACCGATCATACCGGCATTGTCCCCGCACAGATTGAGCGGCGGGATGACGAGACGGATGCCTTCCCGTTCCGTCGCTTCCTTAAGGGCGGCCCGGAGCCCGCGGTTCGCCGCGACCCCACCGGCGACGAGCAGCTGCTTCGCACCTTTTTCTTTCACGGCCCGGATCGCTTTCTCCACTAACACCTCGACGACGCTCGCTTGGAAGCTCGCCGCCAAGTTTTCTGGGATCACCGTCTCACCGCGTTGTTCGGCGTTATGGACGGCGTTGATGACGGACGACTTGAGTCCGCTGAAGCTGAAGTCAAAGCTGCCGGCCTCGAGCCGGACGCGCGGGAACTTATACGTGTCTTCCCCGCTAGCTGCCAACCGGTCGATGGCCGGGCCACCTGGATAAGGGAGACTGAGCGTGCGGGCGACTTTGTCGTACGCCTCACCAGCCGCATCGTCACGTGTCTCACCGATGACTTCGAACACACCGTGCTCCGGCATGTAGACAAGTTCCGTATGGCCACCTGAGACGACGAGACAGACGAGCGGGAACTGCATCTCTTCGACGAGTTCATTCGCATAGATGTGTCCAGCGATGTGATGGACACCGATGAGCGGTTTACTGTGGGCGAACGCGAGCGCTTTGGCCGCACTGATCCCGACGAGAAGGGCACCGACGAGTCCTGGTCCTTGCGTGACCGCGACCGCGTCGACGTCATCCATCGTCACACCGGCTTCGCTAAGCGCGTCATCGATGACGTACGTGATCCGCTCGACGTGGTGACGCGAGGCGACCTCGGGTACGACACCGCCGAACCGTTTATGACTTTCAATCTGCGACGAGACGACGTTCGATAAGAGCGTCTTGCCGTCACGAATGAGGGCGACCGACGTCTCATCACAGCTCGACTCGATCGCGAGAATGAGCGATGTGTTCATAGTGATTCACTTCCTAACTTCGCCCAGTAAATATAGGCGTCTTCATTATTGTCTTGATAGTATCGTTTTCGGCGACCTGCGTTCTCGAAGCCGAACTGTTCATATAATTTTTGGGCACCGATGTTTGAGACGCGCACCTCGAGCGTGAGCGCGGCGAGTGACTTCGAACGGGCGAACTCGACGAGCTGCGTGAGGAGCATATTGCCGACGCCTTGGCCCCGGTATTCTGGTAAGACGGCGATGTTCGTGATGTGCCCTTCGTCGACGATTTGCCAGACGCCAATGAACCCGATGACGCGGCGCTCATGGACGGCGACGAAATAAATCGCCTGCTCGTTCTTGAGCATCTCGTTCATGAACGCTTCTTTCGTCCACGGGATGGCGAATGATGCCTCTTCGACTTTCGTGACTTCTTCGACATCGAGCCAGTTCATCCGACGGATTTTGATGTCAGCCATTGTTTTGTCCCTCGAGCCATTTTGCCTCGGCCTCAGCGAGACGAAGGTATTCCGGTTCGAACGCGTGCACGTCCGCCGTCGCTTCACCTAAAGCGACGAGGTCACCGGCCCGGCCATAACTGTGGGCGGCCGGCGCTTCTGTATAGTCATATGTTGCAAGCACGTCACGGAACGGCTCGACGTCACCAACGACGACGAACGGTCCCGTCATGTTCGCTTGTAGCCAATCGGCGACCGAGGCGTGACTGTCCGGTGTGACTTGTACGTTTTGTTGATAGTGCCCGATATAGGCGTTGCCGCGTCGCGCGTCAATGAGTGACACGACCGGAAGTTCGGTGTTCGGAGCCGCCGCCATGAGACGGAGCGCCGATACGCCGACGAGCGGAAGCTTCAACGTATAGGCGAGCGTCTTCGCCGTCGTCACGCCGATGCGGATGCCGGTGTAAGACCCAGGTCCCGTCGTGACGATGATGCGTTCGAGCTCGGTCGGTGTCCATTTGACGGCCGTCATGAGCTGTTCGATCATCGGCATGAGCGTGACGGCGTGGTTTTTCGAGACCATGACCGTCGCTTCTGCCTGGATGCTTCCGTTCTCACTGAGGGCGACGGACAGACGTGTCGTCGCCGTGTCGATCATCAGTTGCTTCATGCGAGCACCTCCTTGACGAGCGTGTCATACGCTTCACCAGTCGGTATGAACGTGATTGAACGTTCCTCGTCGCCTGTCCGTTCGATCGTGATCGCGAGGCGCTCGGTCGGTAGCGACGACTCGATCAAGTTCGACCATTCGACGATGGCGACGCCGTCACCATTGATGTATTCTTCAAGACCGATATCGTCCCCGGTGTCCTCGAGACGATAGACGTCCATATGGTAGAGCGGCAAGCGCCCTTGGTATTGTTTCATGATGGTGAACGTCGGGCTGTTGACATTACGCGTCACGCCGAGTCCTTTGGCGAACCCTTGGGTGAACGTCGTCTTGCCGGCACCGAGGTCCCCGTTAAGCGTTATGACCGTTCCCGCTTTGACGAGCGCGGCGAGCTTTTCCGCTACGGCCTGCGTCTCTGGCGCGGAATGGGTAATCAATGTATACATGATGTTTCTCCTTTAGTCGATTCTAGCGATACGTACTCATTGTACACTCAATTTTAGGCAAAAAAAAACACGAAACGTCATCGTTTCGCTATCTCATTTAAAAATTGGTTGCGGGGGCTGGATTTGAACCAACGACCTTTGGGTTATGAGCCCAACGAGCTACCAGACTGCTCCACCCCGCGACGACATATGAAATTAAATAAAAATTGGTTGCGGGGGCTGGATTTGAACCAACGACCTTTGGGTTATGAGCCCAACGAGCTACCAGACTGCTCCACCCCGCGACGATTTGAATTGTTTCGACATCCTCTATAATAAGCGAGACTGTTATAAAATGCAACCTTTTTCTTAATGTTTTTTGGAAATTAGAATCGGGAACACTTAAAGGAGTGTAACTTTATTAACAGAAAAGGAGCGCGACCGACATGTCGAAATGGGGTAACCGCTTTAAAAAATGGTTCTTTTCCGAGTTAGATGCGTCCGTTTATTTCCATACGATCCCGTTCGTGCCGAAGCAGACCGTTCACGGGACGCTTCGCGTCTTGAACCCGACGTCAAAAGTGATCCGTCTGCATGAACTGACGCTCAACTTCCTGACGACGTTTAAAGACATCACGCTTGAAGGTAACGAATTCAACCGCGAGGCCGACATTCAGGAAGTCCCGATTCGCCTCACGGCCGTGCTTGAGCCCGGGGCAGAAGAACACATCCCGTTCACGTTCGACTTGACGATGTATGCCCCATCGACATCGGGCGCCCCTTACAGTGTCGAAGCGACCGTTTGGGACACCGATGGTAAACGCGTATGGTTCGACGTCGTCGAAAACATCGAGATCGAACCACTCCCTGAGTTGAAACGATTGCTCGAGGCGACCGAGCATGCCGGACTCGAGCTCATGTTCGTCCGCAACGTCATTGACCCGCTCGGTGAAGAACGACCTTATCCGTTCGTCGAGAAGTATGGGTTCAAGCCCGTCGGCGACTGGGCCGATGAGTTCGAGGTCGTGAAATCATTCTGGCGCATGGATGAAAATGGGGTCGACGTCTATTACTGGCTCGACAATATCGAACGACAGCGCACGCTCGACTCGATGGCGACCGACGTCGAACTCCGGCACCGATCCCTCACCTGGGAACAACTCGAGCACGAACAAGACCGCCTCGGACTCGGGATCCAAGATACGCTACGCAGCCACCGCTCTTCATGAGCGGTTTTTGTATGGACTTTTCTCAATCGTCCACCTGTCACCACTGATCGAGACGATCGTTTGAAAGTTGTCGCGATACGGATGCATGAACAGCTCGTATTGCAGACGCCGTTCTTCATGCGATGCTTTCAAGTATTCCATCTCCATCCCTCGCTCCGTTATGTCACGGGCAGCGCGTCGGGCGAACTCCGTATCCCCATCTGTATATAGGTAGACCGATATATCCATATACTTTAGATCGAGAAAGGCGACGCTCATTCCCTCGACGATGGTGACCTGCTTCTCGGGATCGATCCACGTCCGTTCGAGATACGGAACATCCATCGTATAAAACCCGACCCCTTCCCGTACCATCCGGACGTCCCGCTCGAGCGACAACAAGTGATGCGCCGCCGGATGACAGGCCGTCATCTTATAGTGATGCACCTTCCCATCGATCGTATAGTCGATCATCGCACTTTTCCGAAGCGTCGAGTCCGTGATATACGGGTCGGTGTTAATGTAGTTGACCTCACCTAGACGTGCTTGTAACTGTTTGGCGAACGTCGTCTTCCCGGCACCCCCGTGACCCGAAATCCCGATGAGCGTCCGTTCGTTCAGATCAATTTGATCGATGATTTGATCAATGAATCGCTCCATAATAAATCCCCCTTTGATACACTATACACAGAAAGGAAGTGTACCAATCCAATGTCGAACTGTCCATTTTGTCGTCCACATCTCGACCCGTCCCAACGCATCATCGCTGAGAACGATTCGTGCTACTTTCTGATGCATGACCGCGAACAAGACGTCCTTGTCGGTTCTGGTGTCATCGTCCCGAAACAGCATCGGGCGACAACGTTTGAGTTAACACCGACGGAATGGAGCGATACATACACCTTGCTTCATGACGCCAAGTCTTTCCTCGAGGAGACGTACGGTCCTGACGGCTATACGCTTGGCTGGAACGTCGGTACAGCGTCCAATCAGACAGTTCCACATGCCCACTTGCACATCATCCCGCGCTACGCAGACAGACCACATGCCGGCAAAGGGTTACGTCACTGGCTGAAGCGGCCGGAATGATCAAACAGCTCATCGTGTGATGATGAGCTGTTTCCGTTTCTCTTCCATGTCTTCGAGTTGTCGTTCCATACGCTCGACATCTCGCGTCATTTTCTCAATCAGTTTGGCGATCTCGCGATCGAGTCCGTTTACCTTGTCGAGTGAATCATTGATTCGTCCGTGCATCGTCCATTCAGAAAAGATATCATCGAGGAAGTAATCAGCGAACTGAATGAGTGATCCACGTTCGATGTGCAAGCCGCTGACGACTCCTTTCACATCAGCCAATTCACGCGCGAAACGCTCAAGTGCGGATTGGAGTTCATGCATCTTCCGTTCAGAAGCATCGATCGCGTCATGTTTCATCGCTGTCGCAATCAAGCCTCCTCCGAAGAACGTGTCATATGTCGACCAACTCTTCGCACTATCGAGATGTTTGAGCGTCTTTGAAATGGCAGCTCGCGCATCCTTTCCAGCTGCAATGGCTTCTTTATATTCAATGATCGCTTCGGTCGTCTCTACCTGTTGATTCGTGAGACGGTATAACGCTTCTCTTACGTCACGATCCTGCTTCAGGTGACCTTCTTTTTCTTTTATAAACGCTTCCCATTTTACATCGATTCCGTTATATGCCTTAAAGGTTTCATACAAATCACGACGCTCAAGCACTAACTCATCAATCATCGCCTCGTGTTCTCGTAGCTTGAATTCTGCCCGGGCCGCCTCTTCTAGTTCAATCGTACGTTGCTCGCTAAACGTTCCACGCAGCTTAAGCCACGCATTGACGAGTGAGAATGTCTCTAAGTCATAGACATCACGCTGTTCTTTCGTGAATGTATTGAGCAACTGTTTTCGTACGGTCTCATGTTCGACAATTTGTTTGTCGAGAGTCTTCAGTTTACGAGCTAATCGGTCTCGTTCAGCGAGACGCTGTTGAAGTATCAACTGGCGTTCATATAATTCATTCATAGTGGTAACTCCCTTTCTTCTGTAACCCTTGTCTCGTTGTACGATAAAATCCGCCATAAAGTTTCAAATGAACGACAAAAAAGGACGACCAAGCATGTGCTTGATCGTCCTTCATATTGCCCGGCAACGTCCTATCCTCACAGGGGGAGACCCCCAACTACTTTCGGCGCTGAAGCGCTTAACTTCCGTGTTCGGCATGGGAACGGGTGTGACCGCTTCGCTATCGCCACCAGACAATTATTATAATACCGCTGTTTAATTAAAAAGTCAACGCTTTTTCTAAAAATAGTTTGTTTTATTATATATGAAACAAAAAGACGACCAAGCGTGTGCTTGGTCGTCCTTCATATGGCCTGGCAACGTCCTATCCTCACAGGGGGAGACCCCCAACTACTTTCGGCGCTGAAGCGCTTAACTTCCGTGTTCGGCATGGGAACGGGTGTGGCCGCTTCGCTATCGCCACCAGACAAGGGAATTGTTCCCTGA
>NZ_SJUS01000039.1:0-8537 GCF_004337085.1 Exiguobacterium sp. SH5S13
CATCACCCTCTCAAAAGAAAAAACAGGATAAGGGCAAGGAAAAAGAGCGATTGTCCCGACTTGAGTCGGTCCAATCGCCCTTTTTTCTGTTCACGCTCGGATAGAGCGGAGGTTTTTCAGTGCCCTCCCCATTTGCTTGGGTGGTTTTTTTTGTTGAAAATAATTTGGCAAATCTCTTTCTTTTTCATTTCAAAAGGAGTAACATGACCATTGTAATTTTTAAAAGATAAATATTTCATATAAAGAATTTTTGAACAAAAGGGGAACATTCATGCCAACCAAAAACACCGAACAGCTCAGCCTATTTAAAATCTCGTGGCCGATCTTCATCGAGCTCGCGCTCCACATGGGGACCGGGATCATCGCCACGCTCATGCTCGCCCAGTATTCCGATGCCGCCGCTTCCGCGGTCGGCGTCGCCAACCAATTGTTGAACGTCTTCTTGATCGTCTTTAGCGTCACCTCGGTCGGTGCGACGATCTTGATCGGTCAGGCGATCGGTGCCGGTCGGATGAAGAAGAGCCGGGACTTTGCCCGCTCTGCCGTCAGCTTGAACATGTGGCTCGGCGTCGTCATGGTCGTCGTCGTCTTCTTGTTCGGCGAGACGTTCCTTCGCTTGTTCGGTCTGTCGGATGAGCTGTTCGGTTACGGTCTGCTGTTCTTACAAATCGTCGGCTTATCGCTCTTCACCGAAGCGCTCATCATGGCGCTCAGCGCGGTGTTGCGCAGCCACGGCATGACGAAACATGCCATGCTCGCGACGCTTTTGATCGATGTCATCACGGCAGCAGGAGCCATGCTCGCCGTGACAGGCTGGTTCGGTCTCCCAGTGACGGGTGTCGCCGGTGTCGCCTGGGCCATCGTCATCGCTCGTTTGTCGGCCATGATATTGTTGTTTTGGATCGTCAAACGCCGCCTCATGATGCGGTTCCCGCTCAAAGAGTTGATTCGTCCAAAACGCGATGATATTCAAGCACTCTTACAAATCGGTGTTCCTTCGGCAGGAGAGAACTTGTCGTACCAGTTTTCACAAATTGTCATCACCGGCTTCATCGCGACGATGGGTGACGCCTCGCTCGCCGCTCGCGTCTACGTGATGAACTTATCGATGCTCGCATTTTTGTTCACGGTCGCCATCGCCCAAGGGACACAGCTATTGATTGCCCGCGACGTCGGCGGGAAGCGGTTCAAGGAGGCGTATACCCGGGCAGTCCGGACGTTGAAGATTGCCATGTTCTCTTCGCTCGTCGCCTCGCTCGGCCTCGCCGTGTTCGGGAAATCCTTGCTCGGCTTGTTCACGTCGAACCCGGACATCATCGCCGTCGGTATCCCGATCCTATGGGCGACGCTCATTCTTGAGCCGGGTCGCGCCATGAACATCGTTCTGATGGGGTCACTCAAGTCGGTCGGAGACGTCCGCTTCCCGGTCATGATTGGGGTCGCCTCGATGTGGGGCGTCGCCGTCGTCTTCAGTTACTTGTTCGGGATTCATTTGGGACTCGGTGTGCTCGGGATTTGGCTTGCGTTCTCGCTCGACGAGTGGTTCCGCGGCTTCTTCGCTTTCCGACGGTGGAAGTACGGCAAGTGGCAACAAAAAGGCTTCCAGTTCGAAGCCAAACCATCCTCTTGAACGAATAAGGGAAGCGGTCAACACGACCGCTTCCCTTATTTTTTACTTAAAAATGCTTGCATCGCCCGTTGATGCACCTCGGTCTTGCCGCATTCCCGTTGCCAGTGGATCTCTTGCGCGAGCCCGTCTTCAAACGATGACTCGCGAAGGAGCGCCTTCATCCCTTGTACGGCCGTCGGTGATTTTGCCGCGAGCGTCTCGGCGTAGGCCGTGAGACGGGCAAGATACGCCTCATCCTCGATCAGTTCAGTGACGAGACCGAACGCCTCAGCTTGTTCGGCGTCGATCGTGCTGCCGCTCCACACCCAATCGAGCGCGACGTCTTGGCGCATCAAACGACGCAAATGATATGGCCCACCGGCGTCTGCGACGAGGCCGATCTTGATGAACGCCGAGCTGAACTTCGTCGAACGGGCGACGAGGCGAACGTCGGCCGCAAGCGCTAGACTGAGTCCTGCCCCAGCGACGACACCGTGGATGCCGGCAATGATTGGCTTCCGGCAATCCGAGAGTGCCCGGACGAGCGGATGGTAGACGTCCTCTAAATACGTGCCATAATCGGCGTCACTCTCGATCGTCAAATCTTGACCGGACGAGAAGGCGCGCCCTTCCCCGATCAGCACGATGACTCGGACCGATTCGTCGGCTTCAAGTTGTTCGAGCGCCTGTCTCGCTTCGCGTAACAACGTCTCGTTCAGCGCGTTCAATTTTTCCGGACGGTTCCATTTGAGCCAGCCTACCCCGTTGTGCCGTTCCACTTGAATTGTTTCCATGAAATAATCCCCCTTTTAAAAAAATGAATCACTGTTCATTTCTCTATCGTCCATTCTGTTTCCTTCCTGACACCAAAACTTTTCAAGTTCGATTGCCCGACGCTACCACTATTTGCTATTCTTAGAGGAGTCGTTCAACGAAAGGGTGGGACTGGTGCAACTGACGAATGCCGCAAGACAATTAAAACAACGGAACATCCCGTTCACTTATCATTCTTATGTAGTGGATGAGTCCGATGTCTCCGCAAAACATGTCGCCGCATCACTCGATAAGCCGCTCGACCAACTGTATAAGACGATTTGCCTCGAGAACGAGCAACGGAAGTACGCCTTCTTCCTCATCTCAGGAGATTTAGATATCGATTTAAAGGCGGCCGCTAAAGCGTGGGGCGCGAAGAAAGCGTCGCCCGTCCCGATGAAAGAGCTTGAAGCGCTGACCGGCTACATCCGCGGCGGCGTCTCACCGATCGGAGCGAAAAAGCGTTTCCCCGTCTTCCTGCATGACAGCGCGAAACAAAAAGACAAGATCATCATCTCGGCCGGAAAACGTGGCTATCAAATCGAATTAACACCGGACGACTTGATCCGCTTCACGGACGGCCGCTGGTTCACTCAATGACAAAGATGGAGGCAATACTATGTGGAAAGAACGAATCCGTTCGTGGGTTCCTAACTCATTTACATTCGGTAACTTATTTTGTGGCGTCCTCGCCATCGTCTACGCCGCGCGCGGCGATTTCTCGAATGCGACACTCCTGATCATCATCGCGATGATGCTCGACAGCCTCGACGGCCGTCTCGCCCGTATGCTCGGGGTAGACGGTGACTTCGGAAAAGAGCTTGATTCGCTCGCTGACGTCGTCACGTTCGGCGTCGCCCCGGCGTTACTTGCTTACTATACGTTCTTTATCGATTACGGGAATTACGGGCTCTTCTTCGCCGCCCTGTTCCCGCTCTTCGGCGCCTATCGCCTAGCCCGGTTCAACTTGTCGGCGACGAACGTCACGGCAAGCTATTTCTCAGGCGTCCCGATCACGGCAGCCGGTGGATTGCTCGCCGTCGTGACGACGTTTGGCGATCGCGTCAACGAACTGCTCACCCCGATCTTCTTTACCGGTCTCGCCTTGCTCATGGTGAGCCGGGTTCGTATTCCGAGTTTTAAAGACGTACCGTTGCCGCGTCACTCGTTCATCATCACGTTCAGTCTCGTCTATTTGACGTATATGACGTTCGCCCGGTGGAAAGAATGGCCGACGTTTTGGTTCATCGCCATCCCGTTCTACATCCTGTTCATCGCTTTCTCATTTGTGAAAAAACGGAAGCGCATGGCGAATTGATGAGTCCCTCTAGCAGGGGCTCTTTTTTTGTGCATGCATTCATTAGACGGATGTCGAAAACCTCTTTAGAATAGAAGGTGAGGTGATTTGATGAAAGTGTATCCATGGATTTGGAAATTATTTTTAGTCTGGTACGTCGTCGGCGTTGTTCTCGTCGGCTTTGATTTACTGCCGAGTTGGCTCGAATGGGCGAACCCGGTCTTCTTATGGCTCGCCGGTCTCATCGGAGGATTTGTCATTGCCGACGGGGTCCGTCACGCCCGTTTCATCGTGCCGTTCATCTTTTTCGGCTCGATCGCCGTCGAGACGCTCGGTGTCAAAACCGGGTTCCCGTTCAGCGAGTATATTTATGCCGAAGCGTTCGGTCCGACCGTGTTCGGCGTACCGGTCACGATTGGTGCGGCCTGGCTCGCCGTCATCGGCGCAAGCTTCGCTGTCGCCCGCCTGTTCGCGTTCAAGCGACGGACGCTCTGGCTCGTCCCGTTTTTGGCGGTCTGGTTAGACATGGCGATCGATCCGGTCGCAGCCAACGTGAAAGGCTACTGGGAATGGGCCAATGATGGTCTCTATTATGACATCCCGACGCAAAACTTCGTCGGATGGTTCGGACTGTCGCTCATCTTCTCATGGTTGCTCGACCGCTTCGAAGTCGAAGCGGAGCCGACTTTACTCATGCATGGACGCTACTTGTTCGTCATGCTTCACGCTTTGTTCGGTGTCACCGCGGTCAACGCCGGTCTTTATGGGATCGGTGTGTTAAGTATTGTAACGGCAAGCGTCATCTATTTGGAACGGAGGTTGCGTCATGATCGAAGCGAACAAAAAGAAATGGTTCAGTAACATCTTTTCAACGTTCGTCAAAGAACACCAGATCCGACCGTTCTTTCACACGATCAACGTTCGGGCTGATGACGTTCCGACGCCGGGCCTCTTTTTAAGCACGCACAGCTCGTGGTGGGACGGACTCATCTTGCTCATGTTGAACGAGTATTATTTACGGCACGACGTTCACGTCCTGATGGATGAGGACGGATTGCGACGCTTTCCGTTCTTCCGTCATTTAGGCGCCTTTTCCATCAAAAAAGGGAAGTTATCCGACATTCGCGCTTCTCTCAACTATGCCAATCAGCTCTTGTCCGTCGGGAAATCGGTGTGGGTGTTCCCGCAAGGCCGTGAATACCCACAAGAGCACCGGCCGCTTGAGATCGGGACGGGTGCGACGATGCTACTCGCAAAACCTGAGGTCCGGCTTTGTGCCATCTACTACGCGTTCGCGTCTCATGCGTCTCCGGTCGTCTACGTCCGGTTCCGGACCCATACCGTTGTCTCGACGACACGCCGGGAGCAAAAGCAAGAGCTCGCCGCGGCGCTCGAACGGCTCTATGATGACACGCGCTACGATGTGATCGCCCAGTCGGACCGATACATGTCGTTGTTCCCGCCACGACGCGGGCTCGCCGACTGGACAGAGCACTTGCTCAACATCGGGAGGAGGCAACAATGATCCTATTCGTGCTCACTGGACTCATGTTTCTCTTCACGTTGGTCAACTTGGCATTTCTTCGTCCGCTCACGGCCCCGATTCCGGTGCCGCCGACCGCGCTTTGCGTCCCACTCCGCAACGAGGAGCGGAACGTCCCGAAATTAATCAACAGTTTAAAGCCGGCCCTCACCGCCGGCTGTCACGTCTACTTATATGAGGATCGCTCTGAGGACGGGACGTATGACGCGCTCGTGCGGGAAATCGCTTCAGACGACCGGTTCACGATCTTGCGCGGTGTTCCGCTCACCGACGGCTGGTCCGGAAAAGTACACGCCTGTCATCAATTGGCGATACAGACACGTGAACCTTACTTATTGTTTCTCGACGCCGATGTGACCATCGACCCGAGCTTCGTCGGCCGCATGCACGGAACGCTCGTCCGGGAAGGCGCCGTCTTTTTATCCGGCTTCCCCCGTTTCCCGACGCCGACGTGGCTCGGTAAACTGCTCATTCCGATGCAACACGTCTTGATCGCCCAGCACTTGCCGCTGTTTTGGCGAAAAGTGAGACATCCCGCCTTCGCCGCCGCGAACGGGATGAACGTCTTGGTCGAACGGACTAGTTACGAGGAAGTCGGCGGTCACGCCTCGATCCACGACTCCCTGATTGATGATATCGATTTATGCCGCGAATTTAAGCGCCGTAAAAAAGTGACGTCGCTCGTCAACGTCTCACCTTATATCACGTGCGATATGTATGCGACGAACGAGGAAGTCTGGAACGGGTTTTCAAAAAACGTATTCAAGGGAATGAATGAAGCAGTGGGCATCGCCCTTTATTTTTCCCTTTACTACGGCGTCCAGTTATCGGCGTTCATCTTCCTGCTCATCCGACCAGACTGGATATCGCTCGGAGCGAGCCTGTTCGTCTTGTTCGCACGGCTAGCCATCGACTTGAAGTCGGGCGGGCGCCATTTTTGGCTCCATCCGTTCAGTCTGGTCGCCTACCTCGTCCTACTCACGAACGCGGTCGTCCGAAAATGGAGACGAAAACCGATCACTTGGAAAGGCCGGATGTATCATTAGAAAATTGTTAGGAGGCGCATTGCAATGAAACAAATCGCTATTATCGGGGCCGGTCTCGGAGGCCTGAGCGCCGCCGTCACACTAGCGGCTCGCGGGTACGATGTGACCGTCATCGAAAAAAATGAGCACGTCGGTGGTAAGCTCATGCCGATCATCACGGACGGTCACCGCTTCGACTTCGGGCCAAACACGATCACGATGCCGGACGTGTTCCGTTCCGTCATCCGGAACAGCGGGGCCAACCCAGAGGATTATTTTGAACTCGTCAAACTCGACTCGCATACGGTCAATCACTTCTCCGACGGGTCGACGTTCACATTCCACTCCGAACGGGAACAAATGGAAGCTGAAGTCCGGCGCTTGACCGGTGACAAAGCCGACAAAAATCAATTGGCGGCGTACTTGGACGAGGCTGAAAAGCTATTTGAGATTGCCAACAATCGTTTCTTCACTCGAATGGACACAAAAATCGACACCGGTCTTTGGGCCGATATGATGAAGGTCCATCCGCTTAAGAGTTTGCACGCGCTCCATAAAAAATATTTTAAAGATCCGCGCATCATCCAAGCACTCGACCGTTACGCGACGTATATCGGCAGCAGTCCTTACGTTACGCCCGGCACGTTCGCCTTGATCTCACATCTTGAGTTGAACGACGGCGTCTATTTCGCCAAAGGCGGGAACTGGACGATCGCCAAAGGTTTCGCCAAACGCGCGAGCGAGCTCGGTGTCGAGTTCCGACTCGGCCATGAAGTCACAAAGATTGAAGTCATGAACGGTAAGGCGCATGCTGTCGTCATCGACCATGAAGAAGTCATGTCTTGCGATGCCGTCCTTTTGAACGGGGAGCTATTGACCCAATATCCCCGGCTCGTCGATGCGGTCCATCGTCCATCGTTCCCGGTACCGACCCGGGATACGGTCGAGCCATCCGTCTCTGCTTTCGTCATGATGGTCGGACTGAACAAACGTCTAAATCTCGCCCATCATAACGTCTACTTCTCGGACGATTACGAGGCTGAGTTCCGTGCCTTGTTCGACGAAGAACGCTACGCCGATGAGCCGACGATCTACATCTCGAACTCGGCCTACACCGACCCGTCCATGGGTGAGGCCGGGGACAATCTGTTCATCCTCGTCAACGCTCCGGCCCACTTGACCGACATCGATGCCGAGACGTACGAACATTTGATCCGTCGACGGCTGCGCACATTCGGCGTCGATTGGGACGATGCTGACGTCTTGTTCCACCGCCGCGTGACCCCGCTTGACTTGACGCGTGATTTTTATGCGTATTATGGCTCGTTATACGGAACGTCAGCAAACTCGAAAAAAGGTGCGTTTTTCCGTCCGGCCTCGCGCTCGGAAGACGTCTCGAACATCTGGTTTGCGGGTGGATCGACCCATCCTGGCGGCGGCAGTCCAATGGTGACGCTTTCAGGACAGTTTGCTGCTCGTTCGATGTTGGAGGACATACCTCTGACAATTTGAACATTTTGTGAACAGAAGATTCGACACTTGTCGACAAGTCACAGACGTGATAACATCATATCGAGTTCAAGCAGTATTGTAACGTTTGTTACACCTGTAGCGATCGAATGGCTTCCCCGAGCCAATCGCGTTTTGAACTTGTCACACCCGAGAAAAAAGTGATGAGCGAGTTTCCCCACTCGTTTCCCGCTGCTGGAATAGCATGCGTCTGATGTTCCCCCTTAGTCCATCAAGCATCCTACTTCAGCGAAGATGCCCCATCGTTTCATTCCCCATGAAACGAGGCACATCTTTAGGGTTCATCACGTCCGATTCGTTCGTTTCCCCGATGAACGGATCACATAACGCTTACGCCACTTTTGGTCCCCCGCCAAAAGTGGTTTTTTGTATCCTAAAAGCCTGCAGACGGTGTCTACAGGCTCGAGTCTGTTCAGCAAAAGACCCGATTGCTCTCGCAAGAGGGCACTGAAAAACTTCAAATGATTTTAAGCAGATGAGCGTCGTCCCGGATGGGATGACGCTCATCTGCTTTCATTGCCCTTCGAGCCGCCCTGTCCGGCACGCCGCTTTCCTGGGGGCGGTCAGCGAGCCGCATCGCGACGATGTCGCTGCTGGGTCTCGCCTTGCCCGCTGTTCCCCCGGGAGTCGGCGTGCCCTCGGGGCGACGCTGTACGTCCTTGCCGTTTCGGACTAAACTGGCTATAACTACACATCCTGGAGGCGATCCCGATGATGCCA